>DDWD01000204.1:0-34526 GCA_002345825.1 Bacteroidales bacterium UBA2295 | reverse complement strand
GAGAACGTGGTGGCCAGCTCGGGAACGGCCCTTACCCCGGACCAGATTAGGCTTATCAAGCGGTTCACACCGAATATTACCGTGCTGTACGATGGCGACCCAGCGGGAATAAAAGCTTCGCTTAGGGGTATCGACCTGATACTGGAGGAAGGGCTGAACGTTAAAGTAGTTTTGCTGCCCGAGGGCGAGGATCCCGACAGCTATGCCAAAAGCCATAGCGCAACGCAAGTTCTTGAGTATATTGAGCATAACGAGGCCGATTTCATCAGCTTTAAAGCCAAATTACTACTTAGCGAGGCCAAGAACGATCCCGTGCAGCGAGCCAACCTTATTCGAGATATCGTTAAATCCATAACTGTTATTCCCGAGAACATCACCCGCTCGGTATATATAAGGGAATGCAGCAAGATTCTCGATATTGACGAATCGATACTTTACTCAGAAGTAGGTAAAATCCGGAGAGTGAAGATGGAGAAGATTTTGGGCAAAACTCATTACTCCGACTCCGATTCACAGGTTGTAAAGGCTAAAGAAACACCTGCATTGCCTAGCTTTGTAGAGAATATCTTTTGCGAGGAGCAGGAAAAGGAGATCCTTTACTATCTGCTGAAGTTTGGGCAGAAAGTTTTTTTCGAGATTTCACCACCCGAGGACTCAGATGATGATGCAAGTCCGCAACCAGTTACCGTGGGTCAGCATATAATTGCTGAAATACTAAACGATGATTTGGAGTTTAAAAATCTTGTGTACAAAAAGGTGTTTGACGAGTACCGTAATCTCATTGAGCAGGATGTTGAGATTGATGCGCGAACATTCACAAATCACAGCGACTCCGATATTAGCCAGCTGGCAGTGAACCTGCTAACCAGCCAGCATAAGCTGAGTAAGATATGGAATAAGCATCAGGCGGTACCTGTTGATGAGGACGATTCGCTTAGCGAGTCCATTCCCAAGGCCATTATGGTTTACAAGAGTAAAATTATGCAGATGGTTCTGGGGCGACTACATGAAGAGTTACGCAATTTAAACGCTAAGGATCAGATTGAGGAGGTGAACCAGCTCTTGGTTCGAATCAAAACCATAATTGACCTTAAAAATCAAATATCCAAAGAGTTAGATCGGATAGTTTTGTAGCATTACCAATGGGCAGCAATTTTTTGAGCCTAAAATAGCATTGCATTTTGTGAAAAGATCAGACCAAGCATTGGGTTTTTGAAAAATATAACAGATTTTACGGGTCATACTACTGACTTTTTTCATAAATTAGCACGGATTTTATTAACCTGAAATTAGTAACTTAAAACCATAAAAGCATGAAAACAATGTTCAGCAAAGCACTCTCAGCAAAAACCCTAGCCTCCCTTGTTGGAGTTATGATGGTAATTGTAATGGTAAGCTGTGGAGGTGGAGCCAAACAGGCTGAAACTGACGAAAGTACAGCTCATTCGAAAGAGGAAGCATTTAAAAGCGTAACAAAGTATCCTATTCCTACTGCTTTCGAGGTGGTTAAACTTCTTAACAAAGCTGGTGCAAGCTACATCCTTAGCCTTAACAATCCTGTCGAAAATGTTGATAAGTACTTCACTGAGAAGAGCAAGGCTCTAAACTTGGGAGTTTACGGCGCCGATCTTAGCTACGCCAGCACATACCAAATGAAGCAGGAAACTATGAATTACCTTAACGTTTCCAAAAAACTTATTGAAGATCTTCAGATTACGTCGGCATTTAACAAGGATTTTGCTGAGAAGGTAGAGAATAACCTCGATAACAAGGACGAACTTATCCAAATCATTACCGATTCTTTTTACGATACCTACGAGTTTCTGGTAAACGAGGGCAAAGACAATATTTCTCTATTAGTAATGGCTGGTAGCTGGCTCGAAGGCCTTTACATTACTACTCAAATATCAATGGTGAGCAAAAACAACGAGGATATCCTTAAGATAATTGCTAACCAAAAAGATCCGCTTAACAAGCTATTTGAGCTAATGGAGCCTGTAAACGACGATACTGCCGTTACTGAGGTGATAGAGATGCTTAAGCCTCTTAAAGCAATTTTCGATAAGGTTGAAGGTGAGAACATAACCAGCGAGCAGTTTAACGAAATTGAGCAAGAGATAAGTAAAATCCGTACAGCTATAATTAGCTAGTTTGGTAATAAACAATATTGAAAAGCCTGCCAATGCAGGCTTTTTTTAGTACAGCTCTAATTTTTCTGCATGCAGCGTATGGTTTTCGTCTAAGTCTTTATAACTTGTAACCCAAATTCAAGTTTTCCTCCGGCAATGAGCGAATCTATTCTAAATGCCCTAATTCAACTTTACGCCCTAATTGCCAACGCTACTGGTACATCGGAGCAGGGTAGGTTGCTAGTACGGGCAATGCTTAAGCAGCAGCTTAACTCCAGACTAGTTGACGATTACCTTGGATTATACCACAGCTACCTCGATTTCTTTAGCCGCGATACACCAACCACTCTGTTCGATTCTGGTGAGGGGCAATCGTTGCTTACCGAATATGTTGAGAAGGTTTGCTCACAGCTTCGCAAAGGGCTTAATAGGACTGAGCGGATAGTAGTAATAATAAAGCTACTTGAGTATGTAAACGAAGATTCTAAAGTGACTCCCCTTGAGGAGAACATAATCAATAGCTTGGGGCAGTGTTTCAATGTTGATGAAACTGAACTGCAGCACTTAAAGCATTTTGTTTTTCATACCGATTGTCAAGAGATTGAACCCAATAAGCTACTTACCATAGAAAGTCATAGGCAGGTTGGCGAAGACTTATTTGAGGGGATTTGGGTTGAGGAGAACAGGCCCGACTGGCAATATGAGGATAGGAAAATACACAATGCTGCCATTGAGGGTAAGCTTAGCTTCCTGTATATCGAGTCAATCAACACCTTTATATTAAGGTATTTCGGAACTGCCGAACTCTACATCGATGGCAGTAAGGTTGAGTCGGGACGCCCACTGCTTTTGGATACGGGCTCAATTATTAGGGGGCCAAAAATTGAACCTATTTACTATACCGAGTTAACACAACGATTCAGCAGTGCCCACAAAAGGAATAGAATAGTATTTACCGGTGAGAACCTGGAATTCAAATTCAAGAATAGCGATAATGGTATCCAGCCATTTAACTTTTCGGAGGAGTCGGGGCAACTAATTGGCATTATGGGAGGGAGCGGAGTAGGAAAGTCTACCCTCCTTAACCTGCTCACGGGGAAACTTTCGCCCAATAGAGGGCGTGTGCTGATAAATGGTTACGATATCCACCGTAATAAGTATGCTGTTGAAGGAATTATCGGTTACGTGCCCCAGGATGATCTTCTATTCGAAAATCTTACTGTATACCAGAACCTTTACTACAATGCCAAGCTATGCTTTAGCAATTTCACCGAGTTTAAGGTTAGGCAAACGGTTAAGCGTATTCTCGACGATTTAGACCTATGGGAGATTAGGGGCCTTAAAGTTGGGTCACCACTAAATAAAATGATTAGCGGAGGGCAGCGCAAACGGTTAAATATTGGGTTGGAACTCCTGCGCGAGCCCAGCATTCTTTTTGTTGATGAGCCCACCAGCGGTTTGTCATCGAGCGATTCGCTGATGGTTATGCGCCTGCTAAAGCAGCAAGCAAACAACGGGCGACTGGTAATTGTTAATATCCACCAACCATCCTCTAAAGTATTTAGGTTGCTCGATAAGCTATGGGTTCTCGATAAAGGCGGCTATCCCATTTACAACGGAAATCCGCAGGATGCCATTGTGTACTTTAAAACGATGAGTACGCAGGTAAATGCAACCGAGAGCGGGTGTCCGCATTGTGGCACGTTGAACCCCGAGCAGATACTGGAAATTATTGAAGCGAAGGTGGTTGATACGATAGGAAACACAACCCATCAACGTCAGAAAACACCACAGGAATGGTACTGCCTTTATCAAAATAACATAGAGAAGGAGCATCAGCCCAAGCAGCATAAGGGGTTACTACCAAAGAATTTTTTTAATATTCCCAATATTGAGGTTCAGTTCAAAATTTTTAGCATCCGCAACCTACTCTCCAAGCTCTCCAATAAGCAGTATGTAATCATCAACCTTATTGAGGCCCCAATCCTAGCCTTTATCCTATCCTACTTCACAAAGTATATTGCTGGCGATGCTTATATTTTTGCTGATAATAAGAATTTTCCCGCTTACCTTTTCATGAGCATTGTGGTGGCGATGTTTTTAGGGTTAACCGTAAGTGCCGAGGAGATTATCAGCGATAAAAAAATACTGGAAAGGGAATCGTTCCTCAACCTTAGCCGATTTAGCTACCATACATCCAAGGTGGTTTACCTTTTTGCCCTATCGGCAATACAAATGGGTATGTTTGTGCTGGTGGGCAATACGGTGCTCGAGATACAAGGAATGATGCTAAACTACTGGCTAATTCTATTCTCCACTGCCTGCTTTGCCAATATGATGGGGCTTAACATCAGCGCCGGGTTAAACTCCGTAGTTGCCATTTACATAACCATCCCGTTTATTCTGGTGCCTCAGATTCTGCTTAGCGGAACCATAGTTCAGTTCGATAACCTTCACCCCTCCATAACCCGTAGAATTTATGTTCCTGTGGTAGGCGATTTAATGGTATCGCGATGGAGCTACGAGGCTCTTGCTGTCGAGCAGTTCAAAAAGAATCCCTTCGAAAAGAATTTCTTCGAATATGAGCAGCGCAACAGCAATGCTACATTTGTATCAACATTCCAAGTTCCCCGTTTACAAACACTGGTCGAGGAGTGTATCCGCCTAAACGATCAGCAGCAAAAATTTGATTATCGATTTGAACGCAATCTCAAGCTTATCCGTAATGAGCTCCTTTTCTTGGCACGATCAGGCAACGTGCCTCCTTTTGAATTCCTGCAGATGCTCAACCCCGTTTCATTTACCGAGGAGATTGCCGACGAGCTGGCTGGCTACCTTTTCTTTGTGCGTCTGACACATAACGATATTGCCAGCGAAACCAAACACCAGCGCGATAGTGTATACAACGCTATTGCCGATAGTATTGGGAGCGACGGGCTTTACGAACTTAGAAGTAAAAATTACAATAAGGCACTAGCCGACTGGGTATTAAATACGCTTGAGGTTAACAAGTACTTAGAGACTGAGGGTAGAATTATCAGAAAGTACGAACCCATTTTTATGCGACCAGAACATCACTGGGGTCGCGCGCATTTCTATGCGCCAGTTAAAAAGTTTAATAACCAGTATGTTGACACCATTTGGTTTAACCTGGCGGTAATTTGGATGGCCTCGATGCTTCTTTTTGCAACGCTACAGATTAATCTGATAGGTTGGATCATATCTCATGTGGAGAATATCCGGTTAAGGAAACAAAGTAAACTGCAGAGCAAATTACCTGGTTAAAGCAATCCATTTGTCCAGTTGAAGGAGAGAGTACCCCCCCCTTTTGATATGAAGAAAACTTTATTAACGAGAGTTCGATATAAGGAATAATCATATATCTCCTTTAAAGATAAGCGAATAAGGGTGATAATTGTGATTGTTGTTTTTATTACTAAGGTTATTTGAGTTTATACTAAGGCTTCTTGTAGTTCATAAACCTTATTTTGGTTTTTTAAACCTTAGTAAAACAGAGCGAAGCCAAAGATATTCAACCTTATTACCTTATTTTGTGGAGTCTTATACCAACGCGTTACATCGAACTCATGTTATTAGTTCTATCTATAATTCTGTTAACTCATTAATAATTCAGTAGCATGGCTAAATAAAAAAAACCTGCAACGTTTCATGTTGCAGGTTTTTTTTATTTAGGAATTGGGATTATTTTACCGCCTCGGCCGAAATGAACTCGAACTGGGGTGGTGTATCGCCCGATGCAGCTGCAGTACACTTATAGGTGTATGCACGCAAGCCATCATCTTCTGAGTTAATGCCATTAGCATAGTATATGTTAGTGGTAACTACGTAGAAAACTTCAATACCACTAACGGTTGGTATTGCCTCGGGGAAACGGAGCTGAGTGAAAATTTCCATTCCCTCCTTAAGGCGCTCATTCAGAAGAGCAACCTTCTCTTCGTTAGTTGTTAGTGCAGTAAGTTCAGTATCAAGATCAGCATAGCTAGTACGATAGCTTAGTCGGAAGCTTACATTACCATAGTAGCTAGCAAAGCCATAGTAGAATTCTGCAGTTCCATAGCTGTCAATGTAACCTTCGTCGATGTTAGCCTTAACATAGTCAACTATAATCTGATAGTCGGGTTTCGTCATTGTATAAACAACGGTAGGATCGAAAACCCAGCCATCGTTAGATACCAGGAATTGCTCGGTTTTGTTCTCGATGAAGTCCTCAGTTTCCCACTCCATTCCATTGAAGGTATACTGCATTGCACCTGAGTAGGCTGGGTTGCTGCTCGACTTGTAGATTACTACTTTAACATCGCCTTCTACTGCGTAAGGGAACTTGTTTTTTAGGAATCTAGGTAGATACTCAGGAACGATGGCTGAGTAAAGATAGCTCTGTCCCATTGCTTGGTAGTCCTCAACCTGGAGTGCGTAGAAAGTACCGTCATCGGCAAGTTCCCAGCTAGAGCCATTAAGGGTGTAGGCTGCATAAATCTTTTCTGTGCTTGGTACCGATAGGGCAACCTTAACTTCAGAAACAGTTACATTGTCAATTTGATAAGTAGTGGTTTTTGCAGGATCATCTCCTCTATCCAAAGCGGAACGTCCATCGCCATCGTACTTAAAGGCAACGTACACTTTTTTGCCAGCATAATCTGTTAGGTCAGCAACACCAGCTGTTGCCATGGTTGAGTAACCTGAGGCAGGCTCGGGCATAGTGAAGTTTGAAGTTAAATCAACCCAAGTTGCAGTTGCTACGCCAGCCTCGGTTCCATCAAAATCTTCAGAAATCCAAACGGTCAAACAGGTTGCATTCCAGTGGCCTGCAGCAATATCAAACGCAAACTCAGGGGCAATGGCATTGCTAAGGTCAATCTCAGGGGAGATTAGGTAAACCTCATTGATGGCTCCAGAGTTATACGAAGAAATCTGTGCGTAAAGATTTCCACTATATGATCTTGCTAGCCAGTTAAGATCACCCTGTAAATCCTTGCTTGTCCATCCAAGAATTGGATCATAGGCTGTTTGGGTTTCAAAATCTTCGGCAAGATATTCTACTTCAGTAATATCCTCCTCAGCATCTACCTCAGAGTAGTTGTACTCAACAAATTTATATTCGCCATTATCAGCGTTAGGAAATTTAGCGGTTAGAATGTCGGACATTTTGCTAGAAGCCGAAACGGTAGGGGTTAGAGCGTTAACGTACTCAACTTCGCTTCCCCAAGCCAGTTGGTAGTCGGCTGCATTAAGAATATTTATTGAGCGTAATTCACTGAAATAGGCAGGCTTATCCTCGCCAAAGGAGTAGGTAACCATGGCCGATGAACCCATATCGCTGTACTTGTACATCGATTCAAGTAGGTAAGGAACGTAATCGGCAGCCGAAACGGTTTCTGTAAAGTACTTGTTATTGGCAATAGATTTAGCCTTGGCAGAGTCTTCAGCTGTTTGGGCATCGGCAAGCGCCGACTTGCTTATGGCTGAATAATCATCCGCAGTAAGCTCATAGTCGTAGCTCACAACGTTTTTGGGAGCAACCATGTCGTCAAGCCCTTCGAACTGGTCGTTGAAATCGGTACAGCCAGTCTGCAGCAGGGCAAGAGCTAATCCAGTTAGTATTATATTTATTCTTTTCATAATAAGTCAAAAGTTTAAAATTTGATTTTAAGGGAGGTGGAGAAAGTTCTTCCAAATCCGTAGAATACAGTTGAGGTTAACCAGTCATGGTTTGCTCCATCTGTAGCATCTGAAATGTACTCGGTGTCGAATAGGTTGCTAATATTCCCAACAACTGATGCATCCAATCCGCCGATTTTAAAGCGATAGCTGGCATGAAAATCGAAGGTGATTGCATCGGGAATCATCCAGGGCTGTTCAAATGATAGTGGGTTAAGGTTTGAACCAACGGAAGAGATGTTGTAGTAAGCATAGTTGCGTCCAAAGTAGTTACCATCGATACCCATTCTCAACCCGTCAACAAGTTCGTATTTGGCTCCAACAGCAGCGGTAGTTTGGGCAGAGTTACCAACCCTAATTCCAGCAATGTTTACTTCAACCTTGGCGTGGTCTTCACTTAGCATATCCACTACGGTACCTTGCTCGTCGGTAGGTTCACCTTGGCGATTGTATAGGTAACCTGCGGCATCGTCTTTCCACTTCCAGTCGCCGAGAGAAACCATACCTGTAATTTCCAGCTTCTTAACTGGGCGGGCAACAAAGTCAAGTTCTACTCCTTGGTGAAGTGCGTTAACACCTTCCATGTTAGCCACCAAACTTTCGGGGCTATTGGCGTTCATTGCACGCACTAAGGTTTTATCTCTCCACTCAGTTCTGTAGATGTTAAGGTTTGCCGAGAAGATTGTTGAAACGAAACCATATCCCAACTCAACAGATAATGCTTTTTCGTTTACCGCATTGGGGTTGGTGATATTACTTGTTGTAGATTGAAGGAAAGCACCACCTGAGAAGAAGGGTGCACGCGAAATCATACCGATATTGGTGAATACGTTGTGCTCGTCGTTAATGTTGTAGTTGGCACCACCCTTGGCACTATATCCAAAGAAGTTGATTTTTTCTGATAAAGCATCAGCTTCGTCGTAGTAAAAACGATCGTATCTCCAGTATGTGGTATTCGATCCTGAGAATGAAAGGAATGCACTTAGGTTATCCTTATTGTACTCAGTTTGCATAAACAAACCTTCGCTACGAACATAGCCATCGTAATCACGGTAAACTACATCACCAACGGTAAGTTTTTGAGTTTGCCAATCGGTGGAGCTCAGGCCAGGGCGAGAGGTTTGGTCCATAAAGTAGGTTGCTCCATATAGATCAACCAGCTCGTTTGTGTGAACCCCCTTGTAGTAGCGGAAGTCAACACCACCATAAAAATCGATCTCTTCGGTTATCTTAGTGGTGTACGTCGAGAGTAAGCCGTACCAGCGGTGCTGGTTGATGCTCTTCGACATAGCCATCATGGCTCCATTAACATCATTGGTCGACTGGTTTAGCTCGTAAACAGTTCCGTAGTCAAATGTACCATCGGCTGAGCGGAAGTTGTATTCGTCACCATCAAACGTATAGGTTGAGTTGGGAATACCGCTGCTGGCACCGTACCATGCGTACCTGTATGGCGAGGAGAAACCTTGTCCACTGTATCCAAAACCATTACCAATGGAAACGTAAGCGGATGTGGAAAGATTAGACTTGTCGTCGATTTTCCAGAAGTGGTTTAGCGAAATTTGAGGCTTGTGGTAAACGTTGTAAGCCGAGGCGTGTTGCTTGCCGTTCATATCAAATCCGTAGGTAGGATTGTATTTGTATTTACCGGGAACAATTTGCCACTGGTCTATGGTTAGCTTATCGTTCCTATTTCGCTGGTTGTGCTTTTGTGGAGCACCAAAAGCTGTGAACGATAGGTGGTGATCGTCATTTAATCTCTTGGAGATATTCACAAAGTAAGAATACGACTCAAATTCGGTTCCTTGAATGTAACCGTTTCCGGTTGTTTTTGCACCAAGCAACGATACTGCCCAGTTATTGTCAGTTAAACCGGTGGAGACAGAAAAGCTTACCTTGTTGTAGCCATCATTACCAATACCGTAAGAAACTGATCCGCCTTTTTTGGCATCGGTAGAATTTGTTACAATATTGATAGAACCACCCAACGATGGGGCTGCTACTTTTGATGCACCCAAACCACGCTGAACCTGCATTACGCGGGTAACATCGCCCAATCCAGCCCAGTTCGACCAGTAAACACCACCCCACTCCATATCGTTCATGGGCACACCGTTAATCATAACGGCGATGTTGGCCGATTCGAAACCACGGAGGTTGATACGTGAATCACCGAATCCACCACCCTGCTTGGTTGCGTAAACGCCAGGGGTCGATTTAAGTATCTCTGGGAATTCCTGTGTTCCAAGTTTTTCTTCAATTTCAATTGGCTCAATTCTCGATTGCGCAACAGGCGTTTTCCTCGATACGGCAACCGATGCAAACACCTTAACCTCAGCAATACCAATCTGATCGGATTCAATGGCTATTGTTCCCAGATCAATGGTTTCGCCTTCTTTAATGTTTACGTCAATGCTTTTTGCAATGTATCCAACAAACTGAACGCTAATGGTTTGTTTGCCTGCTGGAACTTTCATCTCGAAAACGCCAAAAGCGTCACTTGTAACGCCTGTAGACGAACCTTTCAGGATTACTGTGGCTCCAATTAGATGCTCGTTGTTGTCGGCATCAACCACAACCCCCTTAACTGTACCCTGTGTAAAGGCTAAACTGGTAAAACCAGCCAGAGTAAGGGTTAACAGGATCTTCTTAAATGTTCTAATCATAATAAAGATTTAGGTGTAAGTAAATAGATGTAAGTAATTAAGGTTGATTAATAAAAATTTATTGTTGTATTCTATTTGTTAAAAAGGACGGTAAATTTAGTTGTTATACTTTTTAATCTTATTAAACCTTATTTAACAATGCAAAAATTAACCTCAATCGTTTGCAATAAGGTGTTTGGGTGCTATGCTCAGATTAATTTGACGAGAAAAAATGGGCATATTAAGTTTTTGTTAAATCATCTCGGAGTAGGTTTGCTAATGGTAAATTTTGGGGTGGTAATAACCTAATGAGATAGAGTGGTACGCTGAGGGTAGGGATCCTATCGGGATATGTTAAAGAGGAAAAAGCCAGTTGACTTGTAGGTTAACGCCTTAGGGGTACCCCCGCACTGTGGAATTGCCAGTAAATCAAAGAGAAAAGTACAAACATATTTTGCCCTACCTGGCTTTCGAACGAATTGTTAGCAATAAAATTGATGACAAAAACTATTATAAAAACGTTGAAATGGAACATTTTATAAACCCCAGTTTTAACAACAAAATAACCGTATAGCAGAACGCACGATATTAGGCCAATAATTCCAAGGGTAAGCAGGATGTATAAATACTGGCTGTGGGGTTTCATCGCTTTGCCCACTAGGGCCGATTGGTTTGCAGAAAGGCCGTACTCTTGGGCAATATGAATGCTACCGGTTCCCCATCCCAGTAATGGCTTTTGCTTAAAAGCAATGAACGATGCTCTCCACAGGTCTAACCTTTCTGTAAGCGTGCTCCATGATGGGTCTCTGTAGTTCGATTTTTTGTACATGTAAAGCCCCATAGCCGCTTGGTGAAATCGAACTAAAATCCCGGGCCATTTGGTGTATAAATAGTTTGGAACGCCATTTTCTATTGCCTCAATATCATCTTGCGAAAGCTGTGCAAAGCCTATGCTATCCTTATGAAGGCCTTTGGATGCCATATACCTGTAAAGTGTGAATCGAACCTCATGGTTGGAACGATCCTTTCCATAATAGTCAAAATTGCTTGCCCGTTTCCATTGGGGGGCAAGCTCCTTATCGGCAATATGGATATACACCAAGTTTCCGTTTTCGCGCAGGATTTGCTGGGTGTCGTGATAGTACCGATTGCCATTTTGGGTGTGTGTGGGCAATTGTGTTATGTCCGTTGCTGCCTCGGTATGGGTAATATTGTACATATCGACAAAAACCCAAGCAAAACCTATGGTTAGCGATAGTAACAACGTGGAAAACCCCATTTTAACCCAAAGTATTTTGCTTTTAAAAACGAAGTAGCCCAGAACGCCCATAAGCGCCATGATACCAGAAAGCGAACGCATAAAGAAAAGGTAAAAAACGAACCACAGCGAAACGGTAACGATTAGATAAAGTTGAGACCTAGTTGCTTTAATTGTATTTACAATGTATGGAAATAGTACAGCCGAAATAACCAGCATCATGCTGAAATAGATATTGGGAACAAAGGGCGATGCTTCGCGGAAGTTTAGCTCGTTGCCAAATATACGAATTGTCAGCCCTACAATGCTTACAGTGAATACCGATGCTACAAAAAGCAGAAGTAGCTGCTTTATCTTTTGAGGACTAAGGGTCGGCGAGGTGGTTATTACCATAGGCAGCAGAAGCGTAGGTAGCTTGTGCAGCAAATCGTTTTGTAGGGCAAACCTTAAATCTTTGGTCCAAATTAATCCAACAACATTCACTGCGTATATAAGTGTAAATGCGACAGCGGGTTTGCATGATAGAAACGACTTTGTCTTCGCCACCAAATTGCCGCCAAAAAGCCAGTTTACCATTAGCAGCACAAGGCTTAGGGTCATCATGAAGCGCGAGGTAGGTAGCGACACCATAAGCAGCGCCAACGATCCGAAGTAAATCCAGTGCTGAGTGTTTCTTATGTTGATTTGCTGGCGAGAGAACATTGGTTTTGCTATTAATCTATTGGAGCCCTGTTTTACTTACACTGTAAACCTACTAAGTGCCAACTTATTGCTTGCAACAGATAGATTTTTTGCAATGCCATTTTTGATGAATCAGTTGCACCATAAACCTTGTTGAGGTGAGCAAAACATATGGGCAGATGCGTTAAACGGTATGCCTAAACCGATCGGGGATTTTAACAATTGGTTTTTCATTTAGCATCCCGGGTTTATTAATGGCATAAATTGGGCGGAACAGACTTTGCCGCAGCCGCGCCTTTGCAAAAAACGCATCGCCATCCACAGCATTTGCTTTGGAAATCAGTTCGAAGAGCTGTAACCTGCGGTCGAGATGGCCTTGCCAACCTGCCTTGTGCAGCGACTTGTCGCCAATCTTATCCTTTGATTTTTTAAAATCGAGCATTCCGAAATGAAACAGGAATAAATTCTTATCGATATGGAAATTCTTCCCCTTTACTCTATGAAAACCCGATCCCCAGCGCAGGGGCTTGTGAGCAACAATGGGTTTAGTGTAGCGTGCCGATACGTGTGCAAAGCTACGCTGGGATAGAAATGGCTTGGTGATATCAATTTCGGCTTCAAGCTCAATATGTTGTCCTACATCCAATCCTAATCCCGATTTTGACGAGCATCTTGTGGGCTTTAGCAAATAATCCATCAGGCCAATATTGAGCTTTGGATCAACTACCAAAATCTCGTCAATATCATGCGCAATAACAACCTCGTAGCGGAAAAACAACGATTTTGCGAAATACGAAACAAGCCGAGCTCTATTCCTGTCGCCCTTTGAGCGGGATAGGGCTCGGTGAGGTAATCTTATTACATTGATATCCTGATTATCGATAGGCAATGTTTGGTCGTGGCCATCGAGAATTATGAATAGGTTGTGCGAGCCCAGCTGTTGGCTGTAGTAATCTATCCATTTGGTAACAAAAAATTTGTCATTACGCATCATGGATACAACAGCAACCTTATCGTTTTTTGTGGAAGTCATATCAGCCCATTTAATTGACAGCAAAGTTGCGAAAAAATGTAAAAAAGCAATACTTTTGAGAAAAAATACGGTAATGCCCGAAGTTCGTTTAGCAGGGTCAACCCCTATAGATGCTGTAATTACGTGGGTTGATGGTAGCGATTATTCATTTTCAGAAAAGCTTAAGCCGTTCCTAAACGGCAGGCCCCGCAGTACCATACCTGGGGCAAGTCTCACTCGTTTTGCCTCGGTTAACGAGATAAAGTATTGTGTACTTTCAATCTTAACGTTTGCCCCTTTTATCCGCAAAATATTTATTGTTACCGATAATCAAAACCCCAAGATATTTGACACAATTCAAAAGTATTACCCCGATAGATTAAGCTCAATATTCATTGTCGATCATAAAGACATTTTTTCGGGATACGAAGAGTTTTTGCCCACATTTAGTAGCCGAAGTATCGAAAGTATGATTTGGCGCATAGATGGTCTTTCCAACAACTTTGTGTACTTTAATGACGATAACTTTTTGGTTAGGCCAGTAAAGCCCTCCGATTGGTTTGTAAACTCAAAGCCTGTGCTTAGGGGCAAATGGACTCCTGCACCAATATTAAGGCTTTTGTGGTATTGGGTTACTTTGCTTGCACAGCGGCATCTGTTGCAAAAAGATCATTTTGAGCCCCGTCCATCGTTCCACATCGGGCAGTGGTTTGCCGCTCGGTTATCGGGTTATGTTTTTAGATATTTTGCCAACAGCCACACCCCTCATACGGTGGGATGTAAGGTGGTTGCCGAATTTTTAAGCCATAATCAGAAGGTGCTTACAAAAAACATAATGTATAAGTTTCGGAACCATTATCAATTTAACTTTGTTTCATTATCCAACCATCTGCAAATAAAACAAGGGAATAAGTATTTTGCAAAATCCGACTTGGTGTATATGCAACCTGTTGGCCGCCCCAGCGGATATATTGATAGAAAAATTGCCTGCTGCATACAGAATCCTCAGATCAAATTTTTATGTGTTCAGAGCCTTGAGCAATGCAGCGCTAGCGATAGGGACAAAATCTATAGCTGGATGGATTCAATTTTAAATCTAGATGCCATGGGTGCACCGAGCAGCTTAGATACAAGTAGCAACAATGTTATCTCAAAGTAAAACAACGCTAAATGTCTGAAAAGAGATCCGATACAACATATCCACCCATTGATGTAGTTATAACCTGGGTTGATGGAAGTGACCCGCGGCTTGCCGAGAAGAGAAACCAATATCTTTCTTCCAAGGATGCTGCTGTACACCCGGGGGCAACATCTACCCGGTTTGCTTCAAATAACGAAATTAAGTACTGTGTTTTATCAATTTTTAAGTTTGCCCCCTTTATCCGTAATGTTTACATCGTAACCGACGGCCAACAACCCGATATATTTGATGAGGTATCAGCGCATTTTCCTCATCGGTTAAACAGCATAAAAATTGTAGACCACAAGGATATCTTTAAAGGTTACGAGCAGTATTTACCCACTTTTAATAGCACCTCTATTGAGACAATGATTTGGCGGATCGAAGGTCTATCGGAAAATTTTGTGTACTTCAACGACGATGTTATCCTAATTAGAAAAGTAAAGCCAGATGATTGGGTAAAGAATGGAAGACCAGTGCTTAGGGGGAATTGGCGATTTTTCCCATTGAAGAAAATTTTCAATCAGCATATCAGGCTGCTGATTAACAAGAAAATTTTGGCCAAAAAAGATTACCATCCTAAGCTCTCATTTTACATACGGCAATGGCAAGCGGCCAAAATTTTAGGTTATAAATTCAAGTATTTTTTTCATTGCCACACGCCCCATGTGCTTAATCGGGTTAGCTTGGAGACGTTTTACAAGAAAAATCCACAGCTGCTTGAGAACAACATAAAGTATCGATTCCGAAGCGACAAGCAATTCATCTCCATTTCGCTGGCCAATCATCTTGAGATAAAACAGGGGAACACCCAGGTAGAAAAGCTTAACCTTGGCTACTTCCATCCGTATTACTCATCAAGGCAGATATCAAGAAAGATAATCCGATGCAATACCGATCCAAAAATAAAATCGGTATGCCTACAAAGCCTCGATATGCTCCAGAAAAAAGAGCAGGCAAAGATTTTGGGCTGGATAAATATTCTGTTTCAAATGCAAGTTGAAGAAACAGCTAAAGCGCAATTAGTTAACTGGTAGTTTCTTGGAGAGAACGAATAAAAAATTGGCTATGATTGATAGTTCCGCAAACACAAAGAGCCAACCCATTGATGTGATAATTCCATGGGTGGATGGTAACGACCCCCAATTAACGGCCAAGCGAAAGCAGTTTGTTAAGAGTGATATTACAAGTAGATATTCTGGAGCCCATCCCACCCGATTTGCCTCAAGCAACGAAATTCGATACTGCGTATTATCTATCCTTAAGTTTGCTCCATTTGTTCGAACCATATACATTCTTACAGATAATCAGGATCCCGATGTGTACGGTGAGGTTAAAAAGTATTTTCCCGAGCGGCTAAACGCAATAAAAATTGTTGACCACAAGCATATTTTTAGAGATTACGAGGAGTACTTGCCAACCTTCAATAGCATCTCAATTGGCAATATGGCTTGGCGAATCGAAAACCTATCGGAAAATTTTGTGTATTTCAATGATGATGTCTTCCTTATCCGCAGCATTACCCCCGAGGATTGGATTGTTGATGGTAGGCCCGTACTTAGAGGCCGATGGCGTATTGCTCCCTTTGTCAAGATAGCAAAGCGAAAAATCAAGGGGATTATTCAGGCAAAAATCCTGCACAACCCTAACTACCAGCCAAAATTTTCCTTTTATATTGTACAATGGAATGCCGCTAGGGTTCTAGGAATGTGGTATAAGTTTTTCTTCAACTGTCATACTCCCCACGTAATGAACCGAAAGCGAATTGAGGCTTTTTACAACGACAATACTGATTTGCTTAAAAAGAATATTTGGTTTAGGTTTCGCAATCAATCACAGTTTAACGTAACCACCCTTTCCAATCATCTTGAGTTGCTAAGCGGCAACAGAAATGCTGCAAAGTTAAACCTTGGATACCTTGTTCCATCAATATATTCCCCCAAAAAGCTCAACAGGAAGATGCGTCGTATCGACAATGAGGAGCGAGTAAAGTCGGTATGCATTCAGAGCTTAGACACAGCATCGCCTCAAACACAGGATAAAATGTTTAAATGGATGGATAAAATTTTAGATCTTGAGCCCGCCAGTTAGCCCTTGCTAATTGTTTTCCTAAATCGAAATACAAAATGTTATGAAAAAGCAAACCAGTGCTAGCGATATTTCACCCATAGATGTAGTTATTGCATGGGTGGATGGCGATGATCCAGTTCTGGCAGAGAAGCGCCAAAAATATTTAGGTAGCCCAACTGCAAAGCCCAGTTCAAGCGCACACCCAACACGGTTTGCCTCGGTAAACGAAATAAAGTACTGTATCCTTTCAATTCTGAAATTTGCCCCATTTGTGCGTAATATTTTTATAGTTACCGATGGGCAAGATCCTAATGTTTATGATGATGTGAGACAGCGTTTTCCCGAAAGGCTCTCATCTATTAGGATTGTTGATCACACCGAAATCTTTGAGGGTTACGAAGAGTTCTTGCCCACTTTTAACAGCATCACTATAGGCAATATGATATGGCGAATTAAGGGCATTGCCAACAACTTTATTTATTTCAACGACGATACATTTCTGGTACGAGGCGTAAAGCCCACCGACTGGTTTATTGGCAACGAACCCGTTATCCGTGGACGCTGGGCTGCAAAACCATTGCATAGAATAGTGTGGAACTCGCTCCAACTCTTTGTGCACAAGCAGCTACTTGGTAAAAAGAACTATCAGCCCCGTGCCTCATTTCATATGGGGCAGTGGAATTCAGCAGCGTTAGCCGGTTTCAAATGGCGTTATTTTACCAACAGCCATACCCCTCATACCGTGGGGAAAGAGGTTGTGGCCAACTATTTTGCTAACAATTCGGCTGTACTCAAGAAAAATCTGGCCTTCCGATTTCGAAACCCATCGCAGTTTACATTCATCGCCCTTTCAAATCACTTGCAGCTTTTAAATGGGAACAAACACACTGCAAACCCCGATTTGGCCTATATGCAACCCTATAATCGTGAGGATGACTACATCGAAAAAAAGATAAAATTCTGTCAGAAGAATTCAAACATCAAGTATATCTGCGTGCAAAGTCTCGATATGTGCAAAACCACACAGCAAAACCAAGTGTTTGGATGGATGGATAGCATTTTGAATTACCCCTAAGCATAGCTTAAAACTAAGCAGATAGACCATAGTTATGCATGGGATTTATTGTAACGAATGAAAATATCACCTGTATTGATTTCGCATATTTTTTTACCTATTTTTGTTGAGAACTAAACCCACAGCATCTTGGAACTTTATTCTTCTATAAAAGAATTACTTGCCAGCAACGACTTTGTGAGCTTGCCGGGGATAGGCAGCTTTGTACAAAGCTACCAGCCAGCCAAGCTTGCTGCTGACGGCAAATCCTTTTTGCCCCCCAGGCAAACCATAACGTTCGATACTCAGCGAACATTTAACGATGGACTTTTGGAGCGCTATATTCAGGATGTGCAAGCTATATCCTCTACAGATGCAGCAGCAATTGCGAAAAAGTTTGTTGTCGAAATAAGCGATAGGCTAAGCTCAGGTGCTGTGGTAAATTTTGAGAATGTGGGTAGCCTCAGCAAATCTTCATCAGGAAGTATTGTATTTAAACAGGCCGACGATGAGTTTAGAGCTTCGGATACTTATGGGCTTGAAGCGGTAGCTGTTAAACCCTTAGATACTCCCTTGCCAAGTTCAAAACCTGCAGACTCAGATGTTGGTAAGCAACCGGTTCGAAGCACTCACTCCCACCATACTGCTAGCCAGTTTTCCACTGTGGGTATTCCCATTATGTTGGCCGCTGCAGCTATGGCAATTTTAATGTTGGTGGGTGGACTATTGATATTTATTCCTGAGCTGCGATTTTGGAACAGCCCAACCATTGCTGTCCATAGCGATTATAATCCCGATTATATTATTGACGACAAGATTGAGAAGGATAGCACATTGCCAACAGCTACCGACACGGGAAGTTCTAGTGAGAATTTGCCTGAAACACAGGAACCGGAAATAGTTGGCGAAAAGGTTGCTGTTGAAACAGATAAGAAACAGGCGCTTTACTACGAAGAGCCCGACGACAAAACATACTATATTATTGCTGGAAGTTTTGAGCAGATTGAGAATGCTCAGATCCTATTCAACACCTTAGCAAAGCAGGGGTACTCGCCAGAAATTCTCCAGTCCGATGGGCGCTTTAGGGTATCCATCAGCAAATTCTCCGAGAGAAATCGCGCCCTGCGCGAACTAGCCAACCTTCGGAATCAAAAATCTACCCAATCGGTTTGGTTGTTGGGTCTGTAGCGGGTAGTTTTTCCCGATTGCTTCACTCACAATGTTGTGAATTATAACATTATGATTAAGCAAACTACTTATTTGTAACTTTAGGGGGGCTGAATATTGGGTCATCAAAAATACAGATCCCTGTAAAATCTGGTTTGCTTAAAACCATTCTCGACAGGAAGACCAAACGGGCTTCTAATTTTTTAGCTTTACTCGCAAAAAAATTTACTATGATCAATTTTGACAACTTACGCGGTCATAAAGAGGTATACCAAACACTAGAAACGCTGAGTATTAAGTTCGAATATCACGAGCATCCACCCGTGCCTACGGTTGAGGAAGCCTCAAAGTATTGGGCCGGGATTGACTCGGCACATTGCAAGAACCTATTCTTTCGAAATCACAAGGGCAATAAGCACTATATGGTGGTTTTCGATTATAGGCAAACGCTGAATATACGAGATCTTGAGCAAAGGCCAAAGCAGGGTAAACTCTCGTTTGCCTCGCCAAAACGGATGATGAAATATTTAGGGCTTGAACCAGGCTCGGTGTCGCCATTCGGGCTAATACATGATACCGACAACCACGTGCATCTTTTTCTTGACAAGAACTTACAAGAGGCGCATCATATCAGCTTTCACCCAAACCTAAACACCGCATCGTTGGTAATTTCGCAAGCCGATTTTACAAAGTACCTGCATCACGTAGGCAATAGCTACGAGTTTATTGAGCTGTACGATTAGCAACAATCTTCATAGCTAAACAGGCAGTTTTGCAGGGGCTGGGGCTTTTTGCCTAAGTACGATTAGCAACAATCTTCATAGCTAAACGGCGCCACGGAAGTTATTTCCGAAGCGCCGTTTTCTGTGCCAAAAAACTACTTGTTTTGCTGTTTGCAAATTGAGGGTGGGCGGTTTTTGTACGCAATAACAAATATGCCCGATGCGTAAATGGCAATGTTAAAAATGCTAAGCGAGAAAACTCCCACCGAGAAGATTCCCATGGTAAATATGCCTACCGCAAATTTACCTGCTGCAAAAACCCCAAGGGCAAAATCGCCTGCTGCAAAAAAATTGCACACAAAATCACCAGCGCTAAACATTGGCTTATAGGTGAAGTGTAACGTTAATCCTACAGCAATTAGAGCTGCTGCAACTAGTAGATACCAGTACTTTTTCATGTCTAATAATTTGTTGTTAAAAATTTAGTTTGTCGTTGCAAGGTTAGCGTATTGAGAAAACTGGTGCAATATTTAGGGATACACAGCAAGCATAGGTGATGAATGGATAGCTTGTGGGACAAGATGCAAGGTTGGGTGATGGAATTCAGCACAAATTCCAAAGGCAAGTGTGCCTGTTCTGGTTTGATCGGGGTCTGGGAAGTGAAAATTGGTTACTAACGATAATTACTCTGCCAGACTTCGTCTAACAGTATCTACGTATGTTCTCGACACGGGCACCTCGGTATCGCAGTTGCTTAGCTTTACACGCAAGCCCTGCGAGTTGCCTTTAATGCCGATAATTTTATCGATATTGACAATGTACGCTCGGTGGCACTGTACTATTTGTGGTGTGTTTGTGAAGAACTGTTGCGTATTCTTAATGGTATTGCGTAGGGTTTTGCGTAATGGATTATTGTCCTCTAGGTAGTGTAGGTTAATGTAGTTGCCCATCGACTCAACAAAAAGGATATCGACAGCTGGTATCTCCAAAAAATCCTTCCTATTATCGGCAAAGAGTTTTACCAGCACATTTTCTTTAGATTCCAGCTGCTTGTGATCAATATTTTTACTTAGCGTTTTGGCCGAATTGGAATACTTGCTCGTGAGGTACGAGTACTTTGTTATTATAAGTATAGCTATGGGTATTACACCAACTGCCAGGGTGATAAGTTGGAAACTAATGTAGAATGAAATATCAGCATTAAAATGTGGCGCAAATACTATTGAGGTGTAAAAGGCATTGCCTAACCCTATGGAAAATATTATCCATAGCAACCAAACAAACTCCTTCCAAATCACCCATCTTCTCTCGTCAAAAAAACGAATAAAGATGTTTTCAATAATTAAAAGGTTTACAACCAGGGTGCAGAAGGTGACCATTCCGTACCCCGCAAGGATTAAATACTTATTTCCATTATGAAACATGTTAATCCCGAAAGGTTGGAAAACAATTAGGAATAGAGCCACAAACAGGCTTATGAGAAAGATTATTCGCCATTTGCCCTCGGCTTTTGGGAAAGGCTGCTTTAGGTATGTTAATAGATTCATAATAAGCATTGAGTGGACGAAGATAAATTTTTTTAACCGAAACGCCATTGGTTTTGCTATTGCAATGGAGGTCAAATGGTTTCTAGTAATATCAATTTGTATAGCCTAATGCTTTACGAATGCTATTTAAAACAAATCTAAACAGCATGCTGTTAATCCAAAAAAAATTATACTTTTGCAGCAGATAATTTACAGTGGAAAGATTTGATTGATTGCAACCACATTAAAAAATGCTAAAACAGTGTTTTAGTCCTGCAATTCTACCAAACCTTCCCAACTTTTTAATAATCTTTTAAATTACAAAAAGAATGGGATATCTCTTTACATCCGAAAGCGTATCGGAGGGGCACCCCGATAAGGTGGCCGACCAAATTTCCGATGCATTACTCGACGAATTTTTACGTCAAGACCCTCAATCGAAAGTGGCTTGCGAAACGCTTGTAACCACTGGCCTTGTTGTGCTTAGCGGCGAGGTAAAATCAAATGCTTATGTCGATGTGCAGCAGGTGGCTCGCGGGGTTGTTCGCGAAATTGGCTACACCAAATCGGAGTACATGTTTGATGGCGACAGCTGCGGCGTTATTTCCTCTATCCATGAGCAATCGGCCGATATAAACCGTGGCGTTGAGCGCGAGCAGGAAACTGAGCAGGGCGCAGGCGACCAAGGTATGATGTTTGGTTATGCTTGTCGCGAAACCGACGAGCTAATGCCCTTGGCCATTGTGCTATCGCATATGATTCTTATGGAGCTATCAAAAATCCGTAAGGAGGGTAAAGTGATGAAGTACTTGCGCCCCGACTCAAAAAGCCAGGTTACCATTGAGTACAACGATAAGGGCGAACCTTTACGTGTTCATACCATTGTGGTATCGACCCAGCACGATGAGTTTAATACCGACGAAATGATGCAGCAGGTAATTAAGCAAGATGTTGCAAATATACTTATTCCTCAGGTGATTAATAGGCTGCCACAGCGTACCAAAGATTTGTTTAAGGGCGATTTTATTCTGCACGTAAATCCTACTGGCAAATTTGTAATTGGTGGACCACACGGCGATACCGGTTTAACTGGCCGTAAAATTATTGTTGATACATACGGAGGCAAAGGTGCACACGGTGGAGGAGCATTCTCGGGTAAAGACTCGTCTAAGGTTGACCGCTCGGCAGCATATGCTAGCCGTCACATTGCTAAAAACCTTGTGGCTGCAGGTGTAGCCGATGAGGTGTTGGTTCAACTGGCATACGCCATTGGTGTTGCACAACCCGTTAGTGTGTATGTAAATACAAACGGCACTTCAAAGGTGAATTTGCCCGACTATGAAATTGCCAATAAAATTAACGCAATATTCGATTTGCGCCCCGCTGCCATTGTGGAACGTTTTGGGCTTAAAAATCCTATTTTTAAAGAAACTGCTGCCTATGGCCACTTTGGACGCGATTACTATACCAAGGAGGTAAAAATGGGAGGTGGTAACGGTACGCCAGCCTATAACAAAGAGGTTGAGTTTTTTGCCTGGGAGAAGTTAGATTTTGTTGATAAGGTGAAGGCGGCCTTTAAGCTTTAGAATTATTAGATATTTAGATATAAAAAAGGCTGACAAGCAATTGTCGGCCTTTTTTATATCCCAAAAACCTATTCGCCCAGCAGGGATAGCAATTTTCTCACGCTCTCTACCGAGTCAATGTAATAGTTTGCTTTGGTGTTCTTGGTGCCCACTTTAATGGTAAACGCATCGTCGGGCATGGCGCCAAAGGTAAACTCATCGGTCCAGTCGTCGCCCAGGGCCATAATAAAATCAAAGTCGTCCTGTGTAAGCTGCTGGCCTGCGGCGCGCCCCTTGTTTATGCCAGAGTTTTTAATCTCAATCACCTTGTCGCCATCCATAATTTCAAGGTTAAGGTTCGATACCAAGTCGCGCAGCTCGTCCTTTAGCTCCCATGCACGAATTACACCCAAGTCGGGGTCGGCATTGCGGTAGTGCCAAACCAGCGAGTAGTTTTTCTCTTCGAGCAGCGAGCGGGGAGTTCTATCCACATAAAAGTTAATTAGCGGCCTAATTATATCCATCCAATTCTTGTCAATCTGTTCAAGCATACCCCATTCGCCTTTTGGCGGTTTTACCCACACGCCATGCTCGGCAATAAACGTAATGGTTTCAAAGGCTTCAAACCATTTGCCTAGCGTTTCCTTATCGCGCCCGCTAATAATTACTATGCGGTTTTTGCTATCGCTCACCAAAGCCCGTAAAATGGAGTAAAGTTCCTCGTTGGGTATTGCTTTCTGTGGATCTTTGTGAAATCCAGTAAGGGTGCCATCGTAATCGAGGAATATGATTCGTTTCTGGCTAGCGTTATATTTCTGCTTGATAGTTTCAGTAATTTTAGGCGATATTTTTCGTGTTAAATTTTTCTCCTGTAGCTGCTTTACCCCTTTGAGTGCATTCAGAATGTCGTTTGCCCACTTCTCCTCGTTGTATACCTTAAGCCTTTTTTGCATCACCTTGTTTCTCTGCTTTTGCTCTGTAGGCGACATTTCTAGCGCTTGTTGTATGCTTTCGGCCACCTCATGGATATTGCTTGGGTTTACCTGTAGGGCCTCGCTCATCTCTTTCGATACGCCTGTCATCTCGCTAAGTATTAGCACCCCCGTTTTATCTACCCTCGATGCTATATATTCCTTGGCAATTAGGTTCATACCATCGCGTAGGGGCGATATTAGGGCAATATCCGAAACGGTGTATAGTTCAACTTTCTCCTCTAAGCTTACTGTTCGGTAGAAGTACCATATGGGCATCCATTCGGCAGTGCCGTATTGTCCGTTAATTCTACCCACCATTTCATCAACTGTTCGCTTAAGCGTTTGGTATTCGGCCAAAACTTCACGCGATGGGATTACAAATAGCGCTAGGCAAACCTTACCTGCATATTGGGGATACCGGCTTAGGAATAGTTCAAACGCCTCAAGGCGCTGCGGAATGCCCTTTGCATAATCTAGCCGATCAATTGACAAGACAAGCCTTATTCCGTTGCTGAGTACGCCCTGCATAAATTTTGTTCTTAAGCTATCTTGTGAGGGTACGGATCCCTCTACAAGCGATTTGGCAAAGTTGTGAAAGTAATTGTAGTCAATGCCCATAGGGAAATTGTCGAACTTCACTACCCGCTCGTCGAGTTTAACTGTGTTTAGTATGTTGTCGGATCCAATAAGCCGGCGGACCGAACTCATGAAGTGGCGCTCGTAGTCGAAGGTGTGAAAGCCAACCAGGTCAGATCCCAGCATGCCCTCTACAATCTCTTTGCGCCAGGGCAAAATCCTTAAAACTTCGTACGATGGGAATGGAATATGCAGGAAGAACCCAATGGTAAAGTCGGGTTGGGCATCCCTAAGTAGCTTTGGGAGAAGGAGCAATTGGTAGTCTTGTATCCAAATAGTATCGTTGGGTTTGGCAATCTTCAGAATCACATCGGCAAACTTTTGGTTTACCTTTTTGTAGTATTCCCAGTATTCTATATCAAATTCGCTGTGTTGGGTAAAGTAGTGAAACAATGGCCAAAGGGTAGCGTTGCAAAACCCGTAGTGATGGTTCTTTATCTCCTCTTCGGTTAGCTCAACGGGGTAGCAAAGCTCTTTCTCAAATTCTATATAGATTTTTTCCCTCTCCTCATTGGTAAGTTCAAACAGTTCTTCGCCAGGCCAACCCACCCATAAGCAGTCTTTCATGCTGTAGTAGGTGTTTAGCTTGTTAGGGATCCTAACCTCTTTTTCGTTCAACTTTACCTTCCCTTCCTCCCTTGAAATCTCTAAAGGGAGCTTGTTTGAAACAATAATTAACCTACTCATAACACTTACTTTTTTAATTGAACAATCCATCTTACACATCAAAAAACTTTACTATATTAGCAAAATAAAAGCACATTTTCAAATAATTCCAAGGTGCTACGGGGCATCTAGTTATACCTCAAATGCTAACGAAAACGTTTTTTCAAGCAAACTCTTTAAACGATAATAATACACATATAATATGAGTAACTACAGTTTCGACGCCGTAATCTTCGACCTGGATGGTGTGATTACCAAAACTGCGCTTGTACACGCAGCAGCATGGAAAGCCATGTTCGACGATTTTTTGAAAAGTTGGACGGACAAGCATGGGAAGCCTTTCGTTGAGTTTACCCATACTAATGACTACCTTCCCTATGTTGATGGAAAACCAAGATACAAGGGTGTTGAGTCGTTCCTTCAGTCACGGGGAATTGATTTGCCCTTTGGTTCACCCGATGATAAACCCGAGATGGAAACCGTCTGCGGTCTTGGCAACCGTAAGAACGATGCTTTTAACAAGATACTGGAGCGCGATGGGGTAGAGGTGTACGATTCGACCGTAGAGCTAATCCACGAGTTGAAGAAGGCGGGTATTAAGGTTGGCGTGGCCTCATCGAGTAAAAACTGCAAGCAGGTGCTCGAGAGAGCTAATTTGTTACATTTATTCGAAACAAGAGTTGATGGAGAAGTATCGGCGGAGCTAGGCCTACAGGGCAAACCAGAACCAGATATCTTTACTGTAGCCTGCAATAACCTTAAGGTCGATTACTACAGAGCGGTTGTGGTTGAGGATGCTGTATCTGGGGTGCAGGCAGGTCAAAAGGGCAACTTTGGATTTGTGATAGGGATTGCCCGAGAAGAAAATGCCTACGAGCTTAGAGTTCATGGTGCCGATGTGGTGGTTACCGATTTGGCCGAAATGGAAGGTTTAAAAGGTATTGAGAAATGGTTTGACTTAGGCTTAAACAACGAGCTTTGGTCCATTACCCATGTGGGGTACGATACCGATAAGGAGCGTTCGCGCGAGGCGTTGCTCACTGTTGGTAACGGATATTTTGGTACCAGAGGGGCACTGGAGGAGAGCGAAATTAATAAGCACAACTACCCCGGAACCTATATGGCTGGCCTGTACAACCGGCTTAAGTCGCCTGTTGCCGACCACGATGTGGAGAACGAGGATTTTGTGAATGGCCCCAACTGGCTCCATATAACATTTAAGGTGGCTGAGGGCGAGTGGTTCGACCCAAATATTGACGAGGTACTGGAGCTGGAGCGCAACCTCAACTTCCGTAGCGGAGTGCTTACCAAAAAGATGCTGGTGCGCGATAGCGATGGTCGAGAAACCCTTATCGAGTCGCGAAGGTTTGCCAGTATGGCCAATCGGCATCATGCAGCCATCGATTACAGCTTAACCCCGATGAATTACGACGGTTACATTAGGGTTAAGTCTGCCCTCCGTATTCCCATTAAAAACGATGGTGTGGAGCGCTACAAGGATCTATATCAAGTGCACCTTAAGCCCATAAAGCAAAGTGCAAAGGATAATATATCGTATGCCTTGGCCCAAACAACCCAATCGGGTATCGATGTGGCTGTGGCCTCAAAAATCGAAATATTTTATCAGGATGGCCCCCTTGCAACAAACTTCAGAATAAAGAACGATGAGGGCTGGGTAAACACCTACATTAAGGCATCGGTAAAAGAGGGCGAGAGCTTACGTATTGAGAAACTGATATCGGTTTGTAACTCCATATCGGAGGATACACCCAATCCTCTGGATTTTGTGGTTGAGGATGTGAAAAAGTTAAAATCTTTTGGCGTGATGCATGCCGCTAGTATTCGTGCCTGGGAAAAAATTTGGGATAAGGTAGATGTTCAAATCTCGGGCGATAGGTTAGCGCAGAAATTGCTGAGGATGCATATCTATCATTCTTTGATAACCACATCGCCTCATAACGCCAATATCGATTTTGGGATTCCTGCGCGCGGATTGCATGGCGAGGCCTACCGTGGCCATATTTTTTGGGATGAGCTGTATATCTTGCCATTCTATAGCCTCCACTTTCCCGAGGTGGCCAAGTCGGTACTTATGTATAGGTATCGAAGACTTGATAAGGCCAGGGAGTACGCTAAGCAGCATGGCTATATGGGAGCAATGTTCCCTTGGCAAAGTGGCAGCGATGGGCGTGAGGAGACTCAGGTAGTTCATCTAAATCCCGTTTCGGGTGAGTGGGGCGACGACTATAGTTCGCTACAACGGCACGTCTCCATTGCTGTTGCCTACAATGTGTGGAACTATTTCAACATCACTGGTGATGTAGACTTTATAAAAAGCCACGGTGCTGAGCTGTACCTCGATATTTGTCGCTTTTGGGCAAGCATGACCAAGTTGGATGCCAAATCAGATCGTTACGATATAGATGGTGTAATGGGTCCCGATGAGTTTCACGAAAAACTACCTGGTAGCGCCAAGGGTGGCCTAAAGAATAATGCATATACCAATATTATGGTGGTATGGCTTTTCAATAGGGCTTTCGATTTAATTAAATCATTGGATCATCGTCGTAAGAACGAGGTGTTTAAAACCATTGGGCTAACCGAAGGCGAAGTGGAGCAATGGCATCAGATGGCCAAGCGCATGACCATTCCCATATCGGATGAGGGGATTATCGAACAGTTCGAGGGTTATTTTAATCTGAAGGAACTCGACTGGGATGCTTACCGCGCAAAGTACGAGAATATTCATCGTATGGATCGTATTCTCAAGGCTGAGGGCAAATCGCCCGATGATTACAAGGTGGCCAAGCAGGCCGATACCCTGATGACGCTTTACAATGTCGATCCGGATGAGGTAAAAGGAATCCTAAACGATTTGGGGTACAAGGTGCCAAAAGATTTTTTGGAGAAAAATTTTGATTATTACATTCAGCGATGCTCACACGGATCAACCCTGAGCCGAGTAGTTCACGCTTACCTAGCCTCACTCATTGGTCGTAAGAAGCTAAACTGGGATTTATATAGCGAGGCGCTGGAGAGTGATTACGTAGATATTCAGGGAGGAACTACGGCCGAGGGAATTCATATGGGAGTTATGACAGGTACCGTTATTATGGCTCTTACTGCTTTTGCCGGGCTAAACTTCCACGGAAACACGCTTAGCATCAATCCAAATCTACCCAAGAATTGGAGTGGAATTCGTTTTAGGTGTATGTTCCAGGGAATTGAGTTCTATTTTGAGATTGACAAGAATATGATTAAAGTTACCGCTGNNAGCTGGTAAGGATAATGCCAGCATAGTAATTAAGGGCGAGGCCTTTACTCTTAACGCCAACGAGGAGGTGTCGGTAAACCTTAGCAAGTAATGGTCTTGTAAGTAAGTATAAGTAGCCCTTTGCTTTATTAAAAGCTTGGGGCTATTTTTATGCATTGCACACGTTATCATTTTTTTTGCAACTAAATCGATTCTTGATTATGTATGCGTTACTAAATAGTATAGCTTTGCAGTTGAATTAAAATTAAACCCTATGCTAGGAGACGTTTTGCTAATAAACGATTTGCATAAGCATGCCGCACAGCAAATCCTTGACTATATGATGCCAATTAGAGACGAAAAATTGGCGCAAGATCCAGATTACAAATTTATAGTTGGCATATCTGGTGAGTCTGGAGCAGGCAAGTCGGAGTTATCACATTCGCTAGCCCTTTTACTTAAAGCTAAAAATATTAGGGTTAAGGTAATTCATGCCGACAACTATTACAAAATACCGCCCCTTCTGCGAAAGGAATGGCGACTTAGCAAAGGGCTGAACGTTATTGGACCAAACGAGTACGACTGGGATTTGCTTAATAAGAATATCAAGGAGTTTAAGGAGGATATGATTGCCCGTATACCCTGCATAGATATTATCCCAGAGCAAGTGGACGATCTGATTACCGATTTTCAAAAAATAAATCTGCTTATTATTGATGGCCTATACGCCATTAAAGCTAATCAGGTTGATCTTAAGGTGTTTCTCGAACTCACCTACCTTGAAACCAAGATGATGCAGCTAATGAGGGGCAAGGAGGAAGTTGATGAGTACCGAACCAAGATTCTGGAGCGCGAGCATATGGGCGTTATGTCGCTAAAACCCCTTGCCGAACTTTATGTGGACAAAAATTATGATGTAAAACCAGCAGATTAGCAACTGCACATACTAAAAAGCAAAGGCTTCGGAACTTTATGTCCCGAAGCCTTTGTTATTCCAAAGCGCTAGGTAGCTATTCAAATACTCTAATCTCTGTCGAAACTGGCATTGCTTTTCGGTACACAGCGCTCACGCCGCAGTATCTCTCTTCCGAAAGGTTTACAGCCTTTTCAATCTTATCCATAGGTAAATCTTTCCCTTTAAATTCGTAAACAATCTTCATTTCGGAGTATTGCTTGGGATGCTCTTCGGTTTGTTCAGCCTCAACCCAAATGCGCAGTCCATCAAGCTCTACACGCATCTTTTTTAAAATTGAAACCACGTCCATTCCTGTACAACCAGCCAGCGCAACCAGCATTAATGGTTTTGGTCGGGGGCCGGTATCCTTACCGCCTACTTCGGGCGAGGCATCAATTACCAGTTTGTGTCCGTCTAATTCGGTTTCGAAGGCCATATCGCCTTGCCAGTCAATGTTGATTTTTACAGAACTCATATCAATTTGTTTAAGTGAATTTGCTTCAGGTCAAACAGTAAATTATCCGAAATGTTTAGCAATGCATAAAAATGAAGGTATGACATTATGGCCCTCACAAATTGCTGCATTGTAAAAATGTGTTAAAACAAATTTACAACTTCGTAAAGGCAACTGCAAACAATTGTATCTAAGTTATTGTTTTAATGGCAGCTTGCTTAGTGCTTGCACCATCCGATTTCTAATTCTATTGGGATGGTCTACTATCCTTCAAGGGGCTTGTGGAACAGTTTTTGGGGTAAACCTAGATTAAGTATTGTAAAATCTAAAAATTTTTAGCCATGAAAATAAATATTAAGATTATTGCCATGATGCTAGCAGTGTCAATGCTAGCCATATCATCTTGTAAAGATGACGACGATCAAGAACTTGTGCCTGCCGAAGAGGCCGAAGCTACCATGCAAACCACTGGCGACGATATGCAAACCACCATGCAGGAAGTTATGACCACTCCCGGAGGTGTTGCTCTTATGAACCTAATGATTCTTACCGATTTTGATGCTGGAATGAAGAGTGGGGTGGCTCCTATGGCGTCAGCGCTTAACTTTTTCACCAGCACCGATGCAACTCTAAGCGATAAAGCGGTTCAGGGTTTTACCAAGATGATCTCTTCGACCGAGGAGGTTGACCCGCTGATGATGAAAGGAACGTTTACTTGGGATTTTGAAAATTTATCCTGGAGCTATAGCGATCAGCCCGAGGATAAGCTGATTTACATCTTCCCATCAAATCCGCAGCAGACAACCAATAACGCTACCCTTACCGTATCGGAGTATGATGGAGTGTTGCAGGACGACGATTTTTTTGCTACGTCACTTAAAATAACCCTTGATGTTGATGATGTGCCTGTTGTTGACGTTAATTATGCTGCTAGCCTTACCGACCAGTCGCTCAACAGTGTTGATCTTTCTGTATCTATTATCCCCTTTGAGTTTGGTGCAAGTGTGACAGTTACACCTGGCGACAACTTTGTGAAAGTAATTGCTAGCGCCAGCATTAGCAAGCAGAATGTAACCATTGCTTCAACCAGTATGGAGATGCGTTACGATGGCATAAGCTTAATAAATCCTTTTGTTGAGGAGGAAGAGGACGATATGGATCCCACTACGGTAAAAGGTTACGTGCAGATGGGCGAGGTAAAGGCACAGATGGATTTATCGGTAGCAGCATACCTCGAGGTTGCTGATAATACCGAGAATCAAACCCAGATTGTTGATGCTGCCAACGAGAATCTTTTGGTTTCTTTCTTCACTTACCCAGCGGGTCTTAAGTTGGGTGAAGTGGTTTGGAAGTGGGATGCTACAGAGAGTGACATTATTGCGTACTTTAAATTCAATAACGGTAGCGAAATGCCTCTCGAGGAATTGTTGGGGCTAAGCGAGAACTTTTTAGACTTCTAGTCATTGGTTTATATCACACAATTTGATTCGGAATGGTTGCCTGCTGGCAGCCATTCTTTTTTTTCGCCAAAAAAAGCCCCCAACAAAGAGTTGAGGGCTGGAGCTATTTTGAGTTACGAGAGAAATCTATCCGCACTTGGAGTTACCGCAGCTTGTACAAATAAGGCAACCCTCTTGGTAAATTAGTGATTCTGCTCCACATTCGGTACACTTTTTACCCGTTTTAGCCTTGGTGCCATTGGGGATATATCTTTTCAGGGCACGTTCAACCCCTGCATTCCAAGTATTGATAGTCTCGTTGTCGAGACGTAGCGAGCTAATTAGGTTTACCACATCGGGAATTGGCATTCCGTTACGTAGCACACCGGAGATAAGCTTAGCATAATTCCAGAACTCCTTGTTGAACATATGCGATAGCCCACCTATTGTATTGGTATACCCAAATTTATCGACATATTGAAAGTCGTAACGGCTACCATTCTCATCCTTAATTTTTAGGATACGACCATTGGTCACCGTTTTGGGGATAGGTAGCACATCATCCTCCGAGAGACCTGTGAATATTTCGTAGGGTTTCCCTTTGTAGAGCCCCACAAAAGCTATCCAATTCTCGTGGTTGTTTTTGAATCGGATAACCTCGCAATCCAAAACGGATGGTCTCTTTGAGGGAGCCTCAGCGTTGGCGTTGTCATCTTTCTTTTTCGATGATATTAGCACGCCATCGCGTGAACCCTCGCGGTACACAGTGCAGCCTTTACATCCACTTTCCCAGGCGGTTTGATATACCTTTGCCACCATCTCTTCCGACACATTTTCGGGCAAATTCACGGTTACACTAATGGAGTGATCGACCCACTTCTGAATCATTCCCTGCATCTTCACCTTGCTAAGCCAATCCACGTCGTTGGAAGTGGCCTTGTGGTATGGCGATTTTTCTACTAGTTTCTGAACCTCATCCTCCGATAGCTTTTTCACCTCCTCGGGATTGTAGCCATTCACCTCGAGCCAAACCATAAACTTGTGGTGAAAAACATTGTATTCTTCCCAAGAATCGCCCACTTCGTCGGTAAACGAAACGGTTACGTTTTTATCGTTGGGGTTTACCTTACGGCGACGTTTATAGTAAGGCATAAACACCGGTTCTATACCCGAGGTGGTTTGGGTCATGAGGCTGGTTGTGCCCGTTGGGGCGATGGTAAGCAAAGCAATATTACGGCGGCCATACTTTGTCATCTCGTTGTACAACTCCTGATCCTCATCCTTTATCCTGTTGATAAAGGGGTTGTTCTTCTCGCGCTGCGCATCGAAAATGGGGAAGGGGCCACGTTCACGGGCAAGGTGTACCGATGAGCGGTATGCCTCAATGGCCAGTGTTTTTTGCACTTCCACGGCAAAATCGATACCGTTATCCGACCCGTATTGGAGACCCAGAGCTGCAAGCATATCGCCTTCGGCGGTTATTCCAATGCCAGTTCGGCGACCCTGAATAGCCTTTTGGCGTATTTTGCTCCACAGGTTACGCTCCACGGCTTTAATTTCCTCATCTTCTGGATCCTTGTCGATTTTTGCTTGAATTGCATCAATTTTCTCAAGTTCCAAATCAATGATGTCGTCCATTATGCGTTGAGCCGAATGCACATGCTGAGTGAACAGATTGAAATTGAATTTTGCCTCTGGGGTAAATGCATTCTCAACATACCCATATAGGTTAAGGGCTATCAACCGGCAACTATCGTAGGGGCAAAGGGGAATTTCGCCACAGGGATTAGTTGAAACAGTACGGAACCCAAGGTCAGCATAGCTGTCGGGAACCGATTCGCGAATTACAGTATCCCAAAAAAGGACACCGGGCTCAGCCGATTTCCAAGCGTTGTGAATAATTTTTTTCCAAATTCCTTGGGCATCAACCTCCTTGCGATAAGTTGGTTTGTCGGAATTTATGGGATATTGTTGTACGTAGGGTTTACCCTCGATGGCAGCTTGCATAAACTCATCGTCGATTTTTACCGATACGTTGGCTCCGGTAACTTTTCCGGCCTCCATTTTAGCATCGATAAATTTCTCGGCATCGGGGTGTTTGCTCGATATGGATAGCATGAGCGCCCCACGACGACCATCTTGCGCCACCTCACGAGTGGAGTTGGAGTAGCGCTCCATGAAGGGCACCACCCCGGTTGAGGTTAGCGCGCTGTTTAGCACGGGGCTCCCTTTTGGGCGAATGTGCGAAAGGTCGTGACCCACGCCCCCACGGCGCTTCATAAGCTGTACCTGTTCCTCGTCAATCTTCATTATCCCACCGTACGAATCGGCATCGCCTTTGGGGCCAATTACAAAGCAGTTTGATAGGCTTGCAATTTGAAAAGGATTGCCAATACCCGTCATGGGTCCTCCCTGAGGGACAATATACTTGAACTCTTTCAGCAGATCAAATATATCCTCCTCGCTCATGGGGTTTGGGTATTTCTGCTCAATGCGGGCAATCTCCTTGGCTAAGCGCCTGTGCATATCGTCGGGCGATTTTTCGAAAATATTGCCATACGAATCCTTTAGCGCATACTTGCTAACCCACACCTTTGCAGCCATCTCGTCGCCTTTAAAATAGGCTGTTGATGCTGCTACGGCCTCTTCGAAGGAATAGGTTTTTTGCTTCTCTTTAATCTCATTCATTACTGGAACATCTCCCTTGTTCATTTTGGTATGTCGGTTTTAATTTTTAAAACGTGGTGAATTTTTTATGATGCTGAAAAAAAGAATGGTAGGTTTTTTTCAAGCATAGCAAAAAGTGTTTGCAAGGTATGAAACCCAAACCATATGTTCCAAGCTTTACATCTCGAAGAAATAAACATTTTGGCAAAGTTATCAACATTGCAAGTATCAGTATATCAGCGCTATGGTAAAACAAACTGATACATAGATGTTAATGCTGAAAGGGTTGTTTTTGCAGCGCTAAGGGGATTATAGGCCTTGTTAAGGGCACTATATATATCGATTTTTGTGAGGCTAGTGATAAGATATTTCTCGAGTGATCCTGTTTTCGAGTTTCTTATTTTTTATCTTATCGTTGCGGCCGAGCTTTACCTGGTAGGTTAGTTTTTCAATCCAGTTCCCCTCGTGGTCGTATTCGTATTCGTAGTAATATGCCTGATCGCCTTTCACTGCGTGGGTAAGGGTTTCAATCATTATATTGCCATTGGGGTAGTAGGTTCGAGCTACAGAGTCGAATGAGTAAGGTTTTAGCGGATCAATAGGAAACGATGCGGTTCCGGCAAATGAGTTGTTTGCCCTATGGATCCTAACCCTTATCAGGTTTGATGGTTCGATGTACATAATCCTTTCGGTAAATATTAATCCCTGATTGTTAAAAACCTGTGCCGACTCAATTCGGTTCGATTCGCCAATAATTAGGTCGGCCCATTGCTCAAGCTTGCCCTTTTTATAAA
>DDWD01000019.1 GCA_002345825.1 Bacteroidales bacterium UBA2295 | reverse complement strand
CACGGTTATGACAAAGTTGATGATGCTGTAATTTGGGGTGTTATTTCAATTCACCTACCAAAACCTCTAAAGGAAATTGAAGGCTTATTAGCGAAGGACTAAAAGTAGCCCTAGCATTTAATAACTCTAAATAACATTTCGAATAAACCAGTGTTATGATTTTTAAAATTATTAAAAGGAAACAGTTTTTATCGTTTTTACCCTTAAAGGTTAAAATAGGGAAATCAAATTATGAAAAAGTACTTGCAAGAAGATTTATTAATCTCGATGCACGTAAAGAACATAATATACTGACGGTGATTTTTTTGGGTATGAAGAAAGAGTTTGATATCAAACAGCCCGAAGCCGAAACAGATAGTCAAATTGAGCTGTTTTTTTATTTTGAGAAAACACAGTCTATCGTAATTCTTTTTGCATTATTATGCTGCTTGTATTTAATCGGTGCAAATGTATTAACAGAAGAATACAATGGGAGATTAGTTGGCTCTTCTTTGGTGTTTCTGACAATTCTCTTTTTAGGAATATTTAATTCTCTATGTATTAGAAAAATAGATTAATAAATTTCATGCTATTGCAAATAATCCTGAGACATTAAGGCACTTGCTAGTTTACGAATAACATACTATCTCAATGAATATCATAAGGTTCACAAGTTAAACACTGCATCTCTAATCTGGTAATATAACTTACCGTTATCCCAATGTGAAATTAATTTATTATTGTGATGAAAAAAATAGGCTTGGCTCTTGGCGGGGGCGCTGTACTTGGGGCTGCACACGTGGGCACCCTTAGGGCTTTAAAGGAATTCAATATCGAAATAAGCTCCATTGCTGGAACGAGTATTGGTGCGTTTGTGGCAGCGTTTTATGCATTTGGCAAGCAATGGGAAGAGATTGAGAAGATTGCATCTGAGCTAAGCTGGATTGATATCACTGGCCTTTCGCTCTCTCGTTATGGCTTGCTTACAAACGAAAAGATTGGTAAACTCGTAACAAAGCATATTGGCGACAAGAACATTGAAGATGCTGAAATCCCCCTAGCCATGGTAGCCACAGATATTACTAGCGGCAAAAAAGTTGTCATAAAAAAAGGGTCAGTTGCCAATGCGGTTATGGCCAGCACATGTATACCCGGCATTTTCAATCCGACAGAGATAAACGGCAAAATGCTTGTTGATGGAGGTGTGGTGGAAAATGTACCAGTCAATACCGTAAAAGGAATGGGCGCTGAGTATATCATTGGGGTCGATTTAAACGCGAAGCACAGCTACGCTAAACCCGAAAATATTCTTGAGGTAATTCTAAATAGCTTCCACTACCTTATGCAGCAATCGGAAAAGTTACAAACCGAAAAAGCTGATTTACTGATCACACCCAACCTGAGCGATTTCAACAGATCAAATACCGATCAGGTAGACAAACTCATAAAGAAAGGGTATGAAGACTCAATAAAGATGTTGAAAAAAATTGCATAAAGAGGAAGCCGAAAATCTTTTTACAGAGTAGGCATTACTAAATATAAGCAGTTATGAATAAAGAAGAATTCAAAGCGAAAGCTAATCAAAAAATCGATGAGATCTCAGCCAAAATTAATGAATTTGAAGCCAAAAAGGAATTCATTAAGGATGACGTAAAACAGAAGTACGAAGAAACCATCAAGGATTTGGAGGCAAGCAAGGTTGAATTGCAAGCAAAGTACGATGAGCTGGTAGCTGCCTCCGACGAAAAATGGGATGAAATTAAAGCTGCTTTTTCTTCTGCAGCCGATTCATTCAAAGAGGGGTTTAGCAAAATCTCATCGCTATTCTAATCAATTTTGAACAAGGACAGATAACGCCCAGGCACAATCGATTAGACAGAAACTATAACCTTCAACTAGTATGAAAAACGCTTTCTTAACGCTCAGCTTATTGATTGTTGCCTGGGGATATTCCTCCAAAGCGCAGATCCTACATACTGAAAGTTTCAACGTTATCCTCGACACGACCAAGGTAGTGCAGGGAAGTTTTATGCCTAGCTTTAGGTATAGGAATGTAAAAAAGGATTTTATTGAGATTGAGAACACCGCCGATGTTACCTTCCGATTTAGCAACCATGCCCTTACCGTTGCCAACAAGCTTGAATACGCAATTTATGGGAAGGAGAACCTCATGAGCGGTGGTTACATATATATTGAGTATCGAGGAACGATAGACAAGGCCATTGCGTTTGAACCATACTTACAAATGCATTGGCAAGAGATTCGGGGGCTGGAAACAAAATATGCAGGGGGCTCAAACATCAGGTGGAGGGTTTTGGTAAAGCCCAACATTGGGATCTATTTGGGAATAGGGGCAATGTACGAATACGAAAAATGGAACTACTCGGGGGTAGCAAACTCATCAGCCATACCAACAACCTCTGATTTTGTTGAACTTACCATTTTCAGAGCGGCATCGTACCTGAGCATAAAAAAACATTTTGGCGAACTCTTCGATTTTGATTTTAGCTTATACTACCAACCAACGATAGGTAGTAAAGCTATGAGCCATCGCGGAGCATGTAGTGCGGGGCTTACTTACAATATCAGCGAGTATTTCGGGCTCACCATAATTTATCAGAACATTTACGACTCCCACCCCGCAGTCCCTATCGACAAGTTGTACCACGATGTAAACCTAGGCATAACAGTTTCCTTCTGATGTAAGAACCTATTTCATTACCCTGTAATTAGATGAAATGCATCCTGAGATTTAAACACAAAAACATAACAACACCTAAATACACTAGTGAGAATACAAATCAAATGGCAATTTGAGGGTAATTAGAAATTGGTTTCGTGAACATAAACAGAGTTTTTCTAAAAACAACAGATAAGCATAAATGTATGGTTGTAAATTGGGTTATATTTACCCTAAATCATCATCCTTAATAAAACAACCTTTAAGCAGCACCCACTTGAAAAACATAAGAATACCCCATGCAATAAGCTCAAGGGTTGAGTACAAAAAAAAGTTCAGCCCTTGGGAAATGTATCGAGCTTTCGTAACGATACCCAGCGCAGCTGCAAACATGGTCAGAAATAGCAGGAAAAATTTGATCGATAAGAAGTTTATTGAGCGACTACAACTAGCCGTAACCGAGGTTAACGGATGTGCTGCCTGCTCCTACGCTCACACCTACTTGGCTTTAAAACAAGGCTTGAACATTGAAGAGATCAACAGCTTTTTAGTTGGTAATCAATCATTTCACAAACCAGAAGAAGCCAAAGCCATACTTTTCGCCCAACACTTTGCCGATACCCGTGGCGTGCCCAAAGCAGATGCATATTATTCAATTGTTGAGGAGTACGGAGAAGAAAAAGCCAAGATTATATTCTCGTCAGTCCAAATTATGCAAGTTGGGAATATCTTTGGCATCCCCTTCAGCGCACTAATATCTAGGCTCAAAGGGAAACCATACAAAAACAGCTCGTTAATCTACGAAATTGGAATGCATATAGCTGGGATTATCTTTTTGCCCTTCGCTCTGGTTCACGGGTTTTTAAGATCTGCTATTGGACTCTCAAACATCAGGCTTCACAGTAACCCAAACTAAGTAAAAGTACATACTAAGGTTAAGATTTTTTTAGAATAAACCTTCTCAACAAACACACTCTCCACCAGCTCTTTGCTAAGCAATTGCCATTTAATAGGAATAATTCTTAAACAATATTTAATCTTAGGTGTTATTATGATAAAGAATCGCAAGTAAATGCAAATAAAATTTTATCAACTAAAAAACTAAAAAGATGAGTAATCAAATTGGATTAAACGCTGACTACGCAAAAAAAATGAACGACAAGCTTAATGGTTACCTCAGCAATGTACAAATATCGTACATGAATGTAAGGGGTTTCCATTGGAACATTGTAGGCAAACAATTCTACCAGCTGCATGAGAAATTCGAAGAGGTATACAATGGCCTTAACGATATGGCCGACGAAATTGCAGAGCGCATTCTTATGCTAGGCGGTACTCCGGTACATGCATTTTCAAAGTATATCCAAATGGCCACTTTAAAAGAGAAAGAGAATGTTAGCTCGGCCGATGCCACGGTTAAGGAATTGATTAACGATACCATGGAGCTACTGAAAAATGAGCGCGAGATCGTTGAGTTGGCATCAGAAAATGGGGACGAAGGTACATTAGGACTAATCTCTGGATACATCGAGCAGCATGAAAAAATGCTTTGGATGCTTAACGCTACACTTAAATAATTTTCACATTGTGGCAGGCAGCTTGTTGCTGTCAACTTTATACACGGGCAGGTTTCAGTGACTGAAACCTGCTTCCTTTTCCCCCAAAGACTATAAATCAAATTTCAAAAATGATCTTCAAAATCTAAAAAATTAAAGCCAAAAATTTTGTTTAATTTTTTTTATGATTATTTAAACACTTTTATCGTATCGCTGTTAATATGCAAAATCAGTTACCTTTAGTAAGATTTAAAAAAACTTAAACCAAAATGAAGAGATCTATAATTTTAGCACTACTAGTTATATTATTTAGTTCGGCAATATCACAGAACAAGGGAACAATACAAGGACGGGTGGTAAACAAACAGAGTAATGAGCCCGTTCCATTTGCCAACATCGTCATCTGGGGGACCAACATTGGGTCATCATCCGATTTTGATGGAAACTTTATATTCACCGGACTAGAACCAGGATTTGTAGAGCTACGGGTTTTCGCTGTTGGGTTTGGCCTTTACGTATCGAGTTCAATACAAGTAACCAATGCGCGCACAGCTTTTATTGAGATTGAGCTGGAAGAAACAGCAACCGAAATTGAAGAAGTTGTAGTAAAAGCAAGCCCTTTTCGCCGTAGTGAGGAAAGTCCAGTTTCACTCCAGCGCATTGGGATAGCCGAAATTGAGAAAAACCCCGGTGGTAACCGTGATATCAGCAGGGTAATCCAGTCGCTACCCGGAGTAGCCTCAACCCCAGCCTACCGTAACGACGTGATTGTTCGTGGTGGCGGGCCAAGCGAAAGCACTTTCTATCTCGATGGAGTAGAGATACCTAACCTCAACCACTTTGCAACGCAAGGCGCATCGGGTGGCCCAGTGGGTATTATAAATGCCGATTTTATTCGCGAAGCGAATTTTTACTCGGGAGCGTTCCCTGCATCCAAAGGAAACTCCCTGAGTTCGGTACTCGATTTTCGCCAAATAGACGGGAACAGCGATCGGATTAAGTTTAAGGGTGCCATAGGGGCAAGCGATTTGGCTCTCACGCTCGATGGCCCGGTGGGCGAAAAAACCACTTTCATACTTTCTGCCCGTCGCTCATATCTTCAGTTCCTATTCAATGCACTTGGACTCCCTTTTTTGCCAACCTACAACGATTTTCAATTCAAAACCCGCACCCGTATCGACGAGCGCAACGAGATTACAGTTTTAGGCATTGGAGCAATCGATCAGTTTAACCTTAATACTGGACTGCAAAACCCCGATGCAGGCCAACGCTACATCCTCAACTTTGTACCTGTAAACACCCAGTGGAACTACACCAACGGAATTGTTTACAAACATTTCCGCGAGAAGAGTTTTGACACCTGGGTACTTAGCCGAAATATGCTCAACAATCGGCAATTTAAGTACCCCGACAATGACGAGAGCCAGCCCCGGAGCCTCGATTACATCTCACAGGAATCGGAAAACAAACTCAGGTATGAGCACGACAGGCGCTTTAACGATGGTTCGAAGATAAATCTTGGCGCTGGATTTGAGCACGCCCGCTACACCAACGAAACCTACCGAGCATTCTATAGCAACGGTGAGCTATCGCCAATTGAGTACAACTCGAAGTTACACCTGTTTTCATGGAGTATTTTTGGTCAATACAGCCGCAACTTTTTAAACGACAAGCTAAATCTTTCCATTGGCCTAAGAGCCGATGCCAACAGCTACTCATCATCCATGAATAACATGCTCAATCAGTTCAGCCCACGAATTTCGGGATCGTACGAAATTAGAGAAGATTTTTTTGCCAACTTCAACCTGGGTCGATTTTACCAACAACCACCCTACACTATGCTCGGTTATAGGTTACCCGATGGAACCCTGGTTAATAAGGACAACAATCTAAAATACATTCAGGCCGATCATCTGGTAGGTGGATTTGAGTGGATGCCCAACAACAAAAGCCGAGTAACCATCGAGGGTTTTTATAAGATATACAACAACTACCCCTTCTCGGTTGCCGATAACATTTCGTTGGCAAGCAAGGGTGCCGATTTTGGCACATTTGGCGACGAGGAGGTTACCTCAACAGCAAAAGGCCGGGCTTATGGCATAGAGCTACTTTACCGCACGCGCGATTTACTTGGATTCAACACCATTCTTGCATACACCCTTGTATGGAGCGATGCTGAGAACAGAAACCCAGCAATTCCAGGAACTTGGGCTCCAACCGCCTGGGATAATCGACATCTGTTAACCCTTACTGCGACCCGAAACATAAAAAACGATTGGGACTTTGGATTTAAATGGCGATTTGTGGGTGGTGCTCCATACACTCCCTGGGATCTGGATAAATCATCAATAATATCAGCCTACAACACTCAGGGACGTGGATTTATCGACTACAATCAGTACAATCAACTTCGGCTAGAGCCTTTTCATCAGCTAGATATAAGAGTTGATAAAATGCTGTACCTTCAGAAATGGACACTGAATTTTTATGTTGATATTCAGAATGTTTATGGCTTTAAAGCCAAACAACCCGACAATTTAATTGTTAAACTGGATGAGAACGGACAACGAATGGTTGATCCAAATGACCCTACCCGATATGTTCTGGAAGAGATATCTGGAATAGCAGGAACTATCCTCCCATCGGTTGGTATAATAGTAGAATTCTAATCTTTAAAAAACATCATTTCGTAAATTTGAAAATGCATAAACCCCAAATACGCAAACAATGAAAGCATTACAGATAATATTAGCAACAGCTATAGCCATAACCCTTGCCTCATGCTCTGGCACAACTAAGCCTCAACTCCAAGAAAAACCTGTGGTTGTCAGAACCCAACCATTCACCGAAGGGAAACCCATTGAAATAAACTTTCAAAAAGGTGAAGACTTTTATCATCCGCTTATTGTATTTTGGATTGAAGATTTAGACGGCAACTTTATAGAAACAATCTATGCGTCGCAATCCATTGCCACAGGAACTTTCCGTTTTGGCGAATCGGAGGGGAAAAACTGGAAACCAGGTGAGCGCAGAAGGCCTGCAGCGCTACCCTACTGGGGTCATCGAAGAGGGATTAAAGCCCCTGATGGGCTTTATCTGCCAACACCACAAAAACCACTACCCGATGCCATTACAGGTGCAACGCCCAAAACAGACTTTACCATAAAGTCGTTTGTTAAACCCGATCTAAAAGAATTTAAAATTTATATGGAAATAAACCAAACCTGGGATTGGAATCAATACTGGCACAATAACCGATTCCCCGATGATGAGGAGTACAAGACCAGTTGCCAACCCGCTTTGATTTATATGGCCGAGGTTAACCTCTCTAACACAAAGCAACCCATCGAGCTAAAGCCTATTGGCCATAGCCATCCATCGGGTAAAACGGGTGAAATATTTAGCGATATCAGCACATTAACAACTGCACTTAACATAGTACAAAAGGTTTTTGTTACTATTGAATAACATTGACAAGCAAACAACAATTTTGTAATTTGCATGCATGAAAGCAGCCAAACAGAAACAAATACTTATTGCCGGAGCAACTGGGCTAATAGGGAATGAAGTTGTAAATAGCCTACTAGTCCATGGTTACAAGATTGTTATCCTCACCCGTTCAGCATTACGTAATGATGAGTGGTTGAAGAATCCAAATATCAGCAGCATTGAGTGGGGCGGCATTTTTACAAACTGGCTGGTGCGTGAGATTGAAAAAAGTTTTGCTGTAATTAACCTTGCTGGCGAAAACATCGCATCCAAGCCATGGACTCGTCGGCGTAGAATGCAGCTAATCCGAAGCCGCCTTGGAACTACCAGGGCACTTGCCAAGGCATGCCATTATGCCGAAAAAAAACCAAAAGCGTTCATACAAGCTTCCGCATCAGGCTACTACTCCACATCAACAAAAGATATTCAGCATGAAACATCTAGTCAAGGCACAGGTTTTTTGGCTAGGCTAACAGCCGATTGGGAATCGGTAGCACAGCATGAACTACCCGATAACATTCGGCTAGTTCTAATTCGAACTGGTGTTGTTTTATCAAAAAACGATGGAATGCTACCCAAGCTAGTTTTGCCAATAAAACTATTTATTGGCGGATGGTTTGGCTCAGGGCAACAACCAGTTCCTTGGATACACATTGATGATGAGGTTAATGCTATTATTCACTTGCTGCACACCGAAACCGCCAGCGGCCCATTCAACCTTGTTGCGCCACAATCCATCAATCAGAAAGACCTTACAAAAGCGATTGCCAAAAAGATTAGGCGTATAGCCTGGGTTCCCATACCCGCTCCATTAATCAAACTGATACTAGGGCAAATGGGGAAAGAGTTACTGCTCAGCGGGAGCTTGATAGACTCATCAAAGCTCACAAAAACTGGATTCACATTTCAACATCTAACCGTAAGCAAAGCTTTAGATAGCCTGCTTTAACCTAAAGTGAAAACCCTCACCAAAATAATAAAACTACGCTGTAATTAGGCGTTACAAAACTTGCAAAAGAAGCCGCATTCATCCTAGTGCAATTGAAGAAAATAGTTACCTTTGTGGGTTGATAATTTTAGTTAACCCATTACTACGCAAAGTCCACACAATGCTTTGCACAGAAAACTTACACTATGGCTGATATTCAAAAGTTAAAGGATATTGCTGCGCAAATTCGTCGCGATGTTATACGAATGGTTTACGCTCCAGCAAGCGGCCACCCTGGAGGACCGCTAGGCTGTGCGGATTTTTTCGCAGCACTATATTTTGAAGTGCTAAATGCAAAACCCGAAAACTTCACCATGGAGGGGCAGGGTGAGGATATGTTTTTCCTCTCTAACGGACACCTTTCGGCTGGTTGGTACAGCGTTTTGGCTCGCAAAGGATTCTTCCCTACAAAGGAGTTAAGCACCTTCCGTTTCATCAATTCAAGGCTTCAAGGGCACCCAGCAACTGCCGAAAACCTGCCTGGTATTAGAATCGCTTCAGGATCACTGGGGCAAGGATTATCCGTTGCCTGTGGAGCAGCCCTTTCGAAAAAACTTAATAACGACAGTAATTTGATTTACACCCTTCATGGCGATGGTGAGTTACAAGAGGGACAGATTTGGGAAGCAGCCCTGTTTGCGGCATCGAGCAAAATTGATAATTTAATTGCCACCATTGATTACAATGGGCAACAAATAGATGGGCCTGTGGAAAAGGTAAACTCATTGGGCAACCTACATGCCAAATGGGAATCGTTTGGTTGGCATGTACTGGAGATGGACGGGCACAATTTCGAAAGCATTCTCTCCGTTTTAAATCAAGCTAAGAAGCAAACCGGCAAAGGCAAACCCATTGTTATCATTATGAAAACCGAGATGGGAATGGGTGTCGATTTTATGGTGGGTACTCACCATTGGCATGGTAAGGCGCCCAACAAGGAAGAATTCGAAAAGGCTATGGCGCAGCTTCCCGAAACGCTTGGCGACTATTAAGAAACACAAATCATAAAACATATAGCTATGACAAATATTGTAGTAATAGCTCACGACGCCAAGAAACCCCAATTGGCAAAGTTTCTTTCGGAACGACTTGAATGGTTAAGGGGCGTTAACCTAATTGCAACCGGCAGAACTGCTGAATTTATTGAATCGCAAGGAATAAAGTGTTCACATTTGAGCCCTGGACAATCTGGTGGTTACATTCAAATCAACGATATGATTGTGAGGAATGAGGTGGATATCGTAATTTTCCTTCGCGACCACAAAGTGGTTCAGCAGCACCATGAGGATATCCGCAAATTACTTGAGATCTGCAATACAAACAATATTCCGCTGGCAACAAACTATGCTTCGGCAGAGCTTCTTATCCTAGGACTAATCAAAAAGGAAGCATCAGAGCGGATGCAAAAGAAGTAGCTTGTCGCCAATCATATTTTTATATATTTAGAAATGTCCCATAGGGGATACAACATCTTTTTTATGAATAAATTCGAGAATACTGGAAACATCGATACCCGTTCGGGATTTGGCGAAGGCCTTTACGAACTGGGCAAAACCAACCCAAAGGTGGTGGCATTATGCGCTGATCTTATAGGTTCTCTTAAAATGGGAAAATTCATTGCCGAACACCCAGAGCGTTTTTTCCAAACCGGAATAGCCGAAGCCAATATGATGGGCGTTTCGGCAGGGTTGGCTAACGGTGGTTTCATCCCCTTTGCTGGAACCTTTGCTGCCTTTGCCACCGGAAGAGTTTACGACCAAATTCGCCAAAGCATTGCATATTCCAACAAGAACGTAAAAATTGCCTCCTCACATGCGGGGTTAACCCTCGGTGAAGATGGTGCTACACACCAGATGCTTGAAGATATTGGTATGATGAAGGCATTACCCAATATGACTGTAATATCGCCCTGTGATTTTAACCAAACCAAGGCAGCCACCATTGCTGCAGCCAAATGGGATGGACCAGTTTACCTCCGTTTTGGCAGACCAGCAGTTCCCAACTTCACACCGGCCAACGAAGAGCTTGTTATTGGCAAAGCCCAAAAATTAACCGAAGGTACCGATGTTACAATATTTGCTACTGGCCATTTGGTTTGGAAAGCGCTTGAAGCAGCCGAAACCCTAGAAGCAAAGGGAATGTCTGTAGAGGTAATCAACATACATACCATCAAGCCCCTAGATGTTGACGCAATTATTGAATCGGCTAAGAAAACTGGAGCCGTTGTAACTGCCGAGGAACATATGATGAACAATGGGTTGGGCGATAGCGTGGCTCAAGTACTAGCCCGACACTACCCCACTCCCATTGAGTACGTTGCTGTTGACGACACATTTGGAGAGAGCGGGAAACCCGAAGAGCTCCTTATCAAGTATGGTTTGGGCCCAGCGAATATTGTTGATGCAGTGGAGAGAGTAATATTGAGAAAGGCATAGTTTCACAGGGAAAAAAGTTTTAGCCCAAAAGATGACCCACCTGAGCGATAAGGAGCTACTTGAAATGTTTCGGAAAGACGAAACACGCAACTATGCATTCAATCTTATTGTTCGGAAATACCAAGAACGCATATACTGGCATATACGCAAGCTAGTGGTTCACCATGACGACTCCGATGACGTGATACAGAACACTTTCATGAAAGTGTGGAGTGGGCTCGATGGGTTTAGGGAAGATTCTCAACTTTTCACCTGGCTATACCGAATAGCCACAAATGAAGCGTTAACTTTTCTTAAGAAAAAAAAGAACAAATATATGGTTCAACTTGGTGATGTAGAGCAACAGTTTGCCTCATCGTTCGAGTCGAGCCCACATATCAACGGTGATGATATCCAAAAAAAACTTCAGAAAGCTATACTCACCCTACCCGACAAGCAGCGGTTGGTTTTCAACATGAAGTACTTCGATGAGCTTAAGTACGAAGAGATTTCAGAAATTCTTGGCACATCTGTTGGAGCGCTTAAAGCATCTTTTCATCACGCAGTGAAGAAAATTGAAAAATTTATTGAGGAAAGTTAAACCTTAGTAAACCCCATACGTCAAAACAGTTGAATGAGAGTTTGAAAGGAATTATGAAGGAGTTTGATAACATAGACAATTTGCTTAAAACGGCAGGCAGGGAATTGCCCTACAGCGTGCCAGAGAATTATTTTGAGAATTTACCCAACAGGATACAGCAGCGATGCTTGGAGCAGTATGGAACGGCAAAAAAATCGCAAGCCACACCATTCTGGCAATTAATTAGAGCCCAACTTTCGCTTGCTGCTGGTTTTGTGGTTATGGCTATTATTGCTTTTGCTGGATACTACTTCCTACGCCCTACGCCACAGCCCAGCGAGACGACTGGAAACGATTACATTCAGATAGTGCAAAAGGATATATACGAATTTGATGAAGGCGAAAATGCCAACGATCAAAAAGATGCTGAAAAGGATAATCTGAAAGACGAGATGTTTAAATACTTGAATGAGGATAATAACGACTACGTTACCCTTATGGAAAAGTATTAGTAGTTATTAGTTCCACCAACAAAAAATGCCTTAACGAGAACTGTTAAGGCATTTTTTTTATAGCACCTTGTTAGCCTAAAAGGGCAAATCGTCAGCTCCTTCATCATTTACCTGAGGTATATCAGGAGGCAACTCATCAATACTTGGCATTGAAGGCGGTACCCCACCCACCTGTGCACCAACAGCTCCAAGTTTCTCAATTCGCCAGGCTTTCACATCGGTGTACCATTTACCGTTAAACTCGCGCGACTCAACATTAATAGACGCTTTAAGGCTATCGCCAATGAGAATTGATTCAATCTCGCGAGCCTTGTCGCCCCAAAGGGCGATACAAACTTTCCGGGGATATTGCTCTTGGGTTTCGAGAATAAACTCCTGCTTTACCCATTGGCCATTTTTTCCCTGCCCCGTTTGTTGGGGTAACTTTTCAATTAGTTTTCCTGAAATCTCCATTGTGAAATATTTGTAAAAAAAGAGTCGGATGGGTATTACACCACCCGACCCCAAATCATATCGTCAATATAAAGGTATTACTCTTCAATGATATCTAATAGCTCCACCTCAAAAATTAGCACATCGTTAGGTTTCACTGGGCCACCGGGACGAGGGTTTGCACCATATGCTAAGTTGGAAGGTATGTAAAAGATATACTTTGATCCAACGCTCATCTTCTGCACACCAATGGTCCACCCCTTGATTACCTGATTAAGTTTTGTTTCGAAAGGTTCGCCACGCTCAACGCTCGAATCGAAAACGCTTCCATCAATCCTTGTTCCGTGGTAATGAACTCTAACCTTATCGGTTGCCGATGGTTTTGCACCTTCGCCTTCAACCAAAACCTTATATTGTATCCCAGTTGTGTCAACCACAACTCCCTCCTTGGTGGCATTCTCTTCAAGGAATTTAGTACCAGCTTCCAAGTTTTCGGCGGCAACACGCTCGCGCTCCTTGGTGAAGTAGGAATTTAGGAATTGTATTGCTTCCTCGTTGGTCATTACACCCTCCTTCTCAGAAAGAGCAGCCTCGATACCCTTGGCAACAGCCATTACGTTTACGTCCTTCATATCGCTCTGCTTCATGCTAGCGGCAATATTAACCCCCAAAGCGAAGCTCATGCTGTCGGCCTCGGTTTTGATGCTAACATTTTGAACGCTTTGCTTACATCCCGAAAGCAAAACAACTGCTGCAAATGCAGGAACTGCTAATAGTTTTAATAGTTTCATAGAATAATGTTTATTTTGGTTTAGTTACTTTTCTAATCTGCGAAGATATGCATTTATCGTCCAAAGTTAAAGTTCAGCACACATTTTTTTATGGCCACAAAGCATCGTAAAGCCAATCACAAGGAAAACTACTTAAAGGCTCTTAGCATATGCTTTTTCCCGGGAGGGCCAACAAGACGCTCAAGTGTGAAACCAACCTGGGCTAGGGTTCGTTTTACCACTCCCTTCACCGAATAGGTTACCAGTATTCCGCGGTTAGGCATTGCATCGTAAATTTTCTGAAACTGCTCAACGCTCCACATCTCGGGCTGGTCGTCGGGAGCAAAGGCATCGAAATATACTATGTCGTAATTACACAACGGAACCCATTGGGTAAAATCGGCATTAATTTTTCTGATGGTAAAAAACTCGTTAATTCTTGAATCTTTTCCCCACTCGGCATTGCAAATCAACTGCCAAAGGGTAGCCGCCTCGGCTGGCAATTGCTTGGCATAGTTTAGCAGTTCGTATTCATTGCCACTCAGTGGATGCAGTTCCAGCGAATGATAGGTAACCGAAAAGCCCGCGATAGTAGCCCTTTGTGCTGTAAGCGCAGCGTTAAGTCCCGTTCCAAACCCAACTTCTAAAACAGACACTGATTTTTTGGGCGATGCCATAAGCCCTGCTTCAATATAAATATGCAGCGACTCTGTAAGCGCTCCATGCAATGAGTGATAATGAGCACCATACTGTGCTGATAGAAGCGTAGATGTGCCATCGGCAGTAGTTTGTGCCGTCTTTGTGTTTCGTTTCATTGCGCAAAATTAGTAACCAATTGGGAAAAAATAACTTTGTGAAGTAATTTTGCAGATTGATACTAAAAAAACAGCCATGCGCCTAGATGTATACCTGGTAAATAATCACTTCTTCACCTCGCGAGAGCAGGCTAAGTTCAATATCTCACGAGGGAATGTGGTGGTTAACGGGAAACCTGCTACCAAGCCCTCGCTACCAATCACTGAATCCGATAGGGTAACACTTTTAGCGGAGAACGCCATTCCCTATGCCAGCCGCGGGGGGCTTAAGCTTGAGAAAGCACTAAGCAGTTTTTCCATTGATTGTTCCAATATCAACGCTCTGGATGTTGGGGCGTCGACTGGTGGTTTTACCGACTGCCTGCTAAAAAACGGAGCGAGACACGTTTGCGCTGTTGATGTGGGGACAAATCAACTAGTTACCTCACTCAGGAACGACCATAGGGTAACATCCATAGAAAATATGCATATCAAGGATCTTAATCCCAGCAAAATAGATCCAAACTTGTTCAATCTCATTGTTGCCGATCTATCATTCATTTCACTAACAAATGTTTTGGAATATCTCCCCAAATTTTTGGACGGAAATGGACAGCTGGTGGCGCTAATAAAGCCGCAGTTTGAGGTTGGCCCAAGCCATATAGGAAAAGGAGGCTTGGTTAAAAGTCCAAATACTCACATTCAGGCCATTAAAAACATTGCTACTGAATCGCAAAGGGTAAACTTGAACCTAAGCATGCTAACCTACGCACCAATTATTGATTTATCAAAAAACATTGAATATCTAGGATTATTCAGCCAAAAAAGGGAACCATTGCCAAACATAGATAACATTGTAAGAGATGGGTTTGCAACTAGGGCAAAATCTAAATCAAGCTGACATAAAAAGGATACACTATCGATCAATCAACGTTTTTTAGTAACTTGCATCGCTAAATTGTTACAACAATATCATTATACTCTACTAACAAATTACCAATATGAAACGATTAATTATGTTAACACTATCTGCAGGATTGCTTTTTACTGTTTTCTCCTGCAAGGAGAAAAACCCCCTGCTATCCGATTTTAACACACCTTTTGGGGTTCCTCCTTTCGACAAGATTGAGGTAAAACACTTTGAGCCAGCATTTATTGAGGCTATGAACCAGCAGGTTCAAGCTATTGATGCAATTGTAAAGAACACCGATGAGCCCACCTTTGAGAATACTGTTGTAGCATTAGAATACAGCGGAGCACAACTCACCAAAGTGCTCAACGTTTTCTATCCGCTAACATCGGCAAACACTAACCCAGAGATACAAGCACTAGCCCAAAAGCTTGCTCCAATGTTAAGCCGCCATAGCGACGACATCAACCTTAACCCTGAATTGTTCAAGAAAATAAAAGCTGTATACGAAACTAAAGATTCTCTTGAACTAACCACTGAGCAGGATATGCTCCTAACCAAGATATACAAGGGTTTTGTTAGAGGTGGTGCAAACCTGCCCGATGAGAAGCAAGCTCGTTTCCGCGAGATAAACGAAAAGCTATCACAGCTTACCGTTCAGTTTGGTGATAATGTGCTAGCCGAGACCAACAACTACCAGATGGTAATTGACAACAAGGAAGATCTTGCTGGACTTCCTGATGGGGTAATTGCTGCTGCTGCCGAGGTTGCGAAAAATGCAGGGATGGAAGGAAAATGGGTTTTCACCCTTCAAAATCCAAGCTGGATTCCTTTTTTGCAGTACTCAGAGAAGCGTGAGCTGCGCGAGAAGCTTTTTACAGCCTACTTCATGAGGGGCAACAACAATAACGACAACGATAACAAAAAAATAATAGAACAGATTGTTCCTCTTCGGTTAGAGCGTGCTCAGCTCCTGGGCTACTCATCGCATTCGCATTTTATTCTCGAAGAGAATATGGCTAAAGACCCAAGCACTGTTAATAATTTCTTAGCAAATCTATGGGAACCAGCTTTAAAGCGCGCCAAAAGCGAAGCTTACGATATGCAAAAAATGATTGACGCCGAAAAGGGTAACTTCCGTTTACAACCATGGGATTGGTGGTACTATGCCGAAAAAGTGAGAAAAGAAAAATATGATTTAGACGAGAACATGCTTAAGCCATACTTCTCGCTTGAGGGTGTTAAAAATGGGATATTCCTGCTTACCCAGAAGCTTTACGGACTACAATACGAGAAGCTGACCAACTTACCCCTTTACCACGAAGAGGCAGAGGTTTACGAAGTGAAGGATGCCGACGGCAGCCATATCGGAATTCTTTATCTCGATTTCCACCCCAGGGCAACCAAGCGTGGAGGTGCATGGATGACCGAGTACCGCGGCCAACACGTAACCAAAGATGGTAAATTTGTATCGCCAGTAGTTACACTGGTTATGAATTTCACTCGTCCATCTGGCGATACCCCTGCCCTACTTTCGCTTGACGAAGCGCAAACTTTTTTCCACGAGTTTGGCCATGGGCTTCATGGGCTTCTCGCCAAATCAACCTATCCAAGCCTATCGGGCACCAATGTTTCTCGCGACTTTGTTGAGCTACCGTCGCAGATAATGGAGAATTGGAGCACCGATCCTGAATTTTTGAAGATGTACGCATTCCATTACGAAACCGGTGAAGCAATTCCCGATGAACTTGTTAAAAAAATGAAGGAAAGCGGATCGTTCAACCAAGGATTTGCCACTACTGAATTCCTTGCGGCAGCAATCCTTGATATGGAATACCACACCTTAGAGTCCAACACTAATATCGATGCAATTAAGTTCGAAAAGGATGCTATGGATAAGATTGGGCTAATTAGCGAGATTATCCCACGTTACCGCAGCACTTACTTCCAACATATCTTTAGCGGAGGATACAGCAGCGGGTACTATAGCTACATTTGGGCTGGTCAACTTGATGCCGATGCTTACGAAGCATTCAAAGAAACAGGTAACATCTTTGACCCCGAAACTGCAAAACGTTTCCGCACCTTACTTGAAAAAGGTGGAACTGAAAATCCAGCGGAACTATACAGAGAGTTTCGCGGTGCCGATCCTAACCCAGAAGCATTACTAAGACAAAGAGGTTTAATCTAGTCCACTAAAGAAAAGGCTGTTGATTTAACAGCCTTTTCTTTTTTCACATTCTATAATACGTAAGTTTTACAAGAACAAAACGCAACTACTCAAACAGGTAACACAAAAACACTTGAGCCACCATTTACATTAAAGAGTTTGTTATCGATTTGTTAACCACCGCCCCGAAAAAC
>DDWD01000047.1 GCA_002345825.1 Bacteroidales bacterium UBA2295 | reverse complement strand
AATAAAACAACTCCTTGTGAAGCGAAAATATGATAATTTGATACTTGGCCTTATTGTTGGCGTAGTGGTTCCAATTATAACTTACTTTCTCGTTCTCAACTATATTTACCCTTTTCAATTTGCCGACCAATCGCTTCACTCCTTATGGATTCATTTGATGGCTCCTAAAATGATAAGCATTGGGGTTATACCAAATCTCGCCTTTTTTTTCCTGTTCGTATACACCAATAGGCTCAAGTCTGGCAGAGGGGTGCTCATGGCAACCATTTTTTATGCCATCATAGTGTTAATAATGAAGGTATTTTGGTAATTAAGTAAGCCTATGAAGTACTACTTGATAGCAGGAGAGGCCTCAGGCGATTTGCACGCATCAAACCTAATGCAGGGCATTTTACAGCACGACCCCCAAGCCCAGTTTCGTTACTTTGGTGGGGACCTAATGGCTGCCCAAGGGGGCGAGCTGGTTAAGCATTATCGCGAAGCTTCGTTCATGGGATTTTGGGAGGTGCTCATCAATCTTCGTCAGATATCAAAAAATCTAAATCAGTGTAAAAGGGATATAATGCAATATAATCCCGATGCTGTTATCCTAGTGGATTACCCGGGCTTTAATCTGCGTATTGCCAAATTTGCCAAGCAAGCAGGTTACAAAGTATTTTACTACATTGCACCAAAGGTTTGGGCGTGGAAAGAGTCGAGGGTAAAGGCATTAAGAAAGTATGTTGATAAGCTGCTTATAATATTCCCATTCGAGGTTGAGTATTTTAAAAAGCACGGGATTAATGCAGTTTACCAAGGTAATCCTTTGGTTGATTCTTTGGTAGAAGCTGACAGGGATGAAACCTTTGTAAAAAGTAATGAATTATCCGATAAACCAATTATTGCCGTTTTGGCTGGTAGTAGGGTGCAGGAGATAAAGCATAATTTACCGGTGATGATAAGTTTGGCAGAGAAGTTGCAAGCCTATCAACTTGTTATTGCCGGAGCACCATCGCTCGATATGAGTGTTTACGAACCATATACAAAGGGCGTGGATGTGAAAATTGTATTTGGACAAACACAAGAACTACTTAAACATTCAGTGGCCGCAATGGTTACATCGGGTACGGCAACACTTGAAGCAGCCCTGCTGAATGTACCCGAGGTTGTTTGTTATAAAGGGAGTCTAGTGTCGATGCTAATTGCGGGGATGTTTATTAAGGTGAAATACATCTCACTGGTAAACCTAATAATGAATAGAGAGGTAGTGAAGGAACTGGTTCAATTCAAGCTGAATGAACAAACACTGTTTAATGAGCTTAACAGCATATTGCCAGGTAACCTTGGAAGGGATAAGATGCTCGCTTCTTTCGATAACCTTAGAGCAATTCTTGGCACCAAGGGAGCATCGGAACGGTTCGCAAAAGAGATAGTTAACGCTTTAGGTAAGTAGATTGTCCTTAAAGCATAAAAGTGAGGTTTGTAGCAATTGTATTGTACCAATTTGAAAGTATGAAACGATTTTTTATTGTTTTCCTGATCCTGATTTCGGTAAGAGTGGTTGTGGCCCAAAAGATTAGTATTAGTCTTCACAACGAGCTAAACCTCCAAACCGTTCTCATTACGCCTGTAAAAGGTCAATATACCATTGTAACCGAGGATGGCAACTTTGCGCTAAGTCCCAATCAGATTGTATATATTTCTAGAGCAGGCGATTCGGTTAGAGTTCGTGATATGACCTCGAATTTTGGCACATGGAAGCGCATTTCCATTGTGGGTCAAACCGATGATGATGCCATTCGTATCAACTCAATTGTTCCATCTTATCCTGCCAGAATTTACGATGATAATTTGGCGTTTTACGTAGATTTTAATCGGTTGATGGCTATAAATATTGTCGATATCGATAAGTATATTGCTGGTGTTGTTGAGGCCGAATCGGGCCCTTCGGCTCATATTGAGTTTTACAAAGCGCAGGCGCTTTTGGCTCGCACTTATGCCCTGGGGCATATCGATAAGCATAAAGATGAGGGGTTTAACCTTTGCGATCAGGTGCACTGTCAGGTATACAAGGGCCGTGCTAATCGCAATCCCGATATTTTAAAAGCCACCAAAGAAACAAGTGGCCAAATTGTAGTTGACGGGAACAACGACCTTATTGTGGCTGCATTCCATGCCAATTGTGGCGGGCAAACTGCAAACGCCGATGATGTTTGGGTAACCCCACAGCCCTATTTAGTTTCAGTTCTCGATAGCTACTGTAAAAATCAGCCTAGCTCAAACTGGGAAATTCGTATCCCCATTGAAAAGTGGCGCGAGTTTTTAATAGGTAAGGGTGTTGCGGCTCAAGAAATGGATCCTGAGAAGTTTGAGTTTTCCAGCAAAGAAAGGGTTTACAACTATGTTGTGACCGGCGTGAAAATTCCAATGACCGATATTCGTAATGCATTCAATTTACGTTCAGCCTATTTTTCGGTTGATATTGTAAGCGATATGGTTCGGTTACGTGGAAAGGGGTATGGCCATGGTGTTGGTCTTTGCCAGGATGGCGCAATGCAAATGGCGCGTAGGGGAAGATCGTACACCGAAATTATCCAGCACTATTTCCAGGGTGTTACTATTGCCCATTACACCGAGGTGAATGGCTTTGATGAGGATATAAATATAGTTGATAGCGAGTAATTTGCAAGTGATATACTGTTGATATTATTTTAATTAATCTTTTTCCAATGTTTATTATTGATAAACCCTACGTGTCGGATTTGTTTAAGGATACCATAATTAGGAATAGCTATAAATTATTAAAGAATGATTTTGCTGTTAGCACAGGTCATTTCGGCAACGATTTGTTGTGCGAAACACCCCAAATGGTTAAGGAATTCAAATCTAAAGAGCTTCTGTACCTAAACTCTGAGAATAGCATCGAGTGGATTACTAGTAATTTGGCCAGTACCGCCTTACCAGAGTATATCAATGTATTTAAAAACAAGGCTTTGTTCAGGGATATGATCAGAAAAATGTATCCCGATTTTTATTACAAACAGCTTGATATAGGTGAGCTGAGAAGTTTTGATGCTAATGGCATAAAAAAACCTTTCATCATAAAGCCAACAGTTGGCTTTTTAAGCTTAGGGGTTTATACCATTTATACCGATCAAGACTGGATTAAGGCTGTTGACTCCATTGAGAAGGAGATGGTTGAGGTGAAGAATATGTTTCCCCAAGAGGTGCTAAATACTAGCAAATTTATTGTTGAGGAGTATATTGAGGGAACTGAGTATGCCTTTGATGCCTACTACGATAGCGAAGGGAATCCGGTGATTGTAAACATCCTAAAACATCTTTTTGCATCGGCTGAGGATGTGAGCGATAGGCTCTACATTACCTCAAAAAGCATTGTGAATGAGTTTAGGGGAAGGTTTCAATCCTTTCTGGAGGAGATAGGGAGCATCCTGAAGATTAAAAACATACCAATTCACGTTGAGGTTCGGGTGAATGGCAATTCCATAGTACCCATTGAGGTTAACCCCATGCGATTTGCCGGATTGTGTACTACCGATATTGCTTACTATGCTTACGGAATAAATCCTTATGAGTATTTTATTGAGCGTAAGAAACCCGATTGGGATACCCTGCTGAAAGATAAGGATGGAAAAATCTACAGCGTGGTTATTCTCGATAAACCCAAGGACATTAAAGCAGGCGACATCAAGGAGTTCGATTTTGATGGGGTTTTAAAAGGGTTTGAAAAACCGATGGAGGTTCGACCTATGGATATTAAGAGATACCCCGTTTTTGGTTTTATTTTTGCCGAAACTCGCGACGAGAATTTTAGTGAGCTTGAGAGTATCTTAAAAAATGACCTGAGAGAGTTTATCAAGTTATAATATCAATTCAGGTTTGCTATTGGTTCGATGATGCTGTAAATTATTGCCTGTCAAACCGCTGAACAATAGTGTCTGATCAAAATTTTTAAAGTATTCACCCTTTGCGTTACTTTGTGTCTGCTTAGTGCGCTTTGTGTAACATCTTTTAATTGTATCACAAAGCACACTAAGGTTTCACTGAGTTCCACTAAGATATCTTTTTATCAGTTTCATTTCCTTTTTCAGCTTATAGCCTAGCCCAGATTTTTCACCTTTTTTAATCCAAGCATTCTAACCATCCAGCTGGGTAGTGGTTTTTCATCGTCTCGTTTATCTAGATTTAGCGAAATGCCGTACTTTTTGGCAATGGGCACACGGTGCGTTTCCACAAACTCAATGAGCGTACCATCGGGATCCTCGATGTACGAGAAATGCCCTGCAGCCTCGCCCATATCGAAACTACCCTTTTGGTTGTGCTTAACATTGGAGTTTACCGTAAAGGGGAACCCCTTCTCGTTACACTCTTTCTCCAGCTCATCCATTCGGCGGATATCGAAGCAAAGATGTATAAAGCCTGGGTCGCCCCAGTAACGACCTTCGTAAATTTTATTGGGGGTGCGTTCTGTTGCCTGTATCAGTTCAATCTGAGCATCGCCAAGCATTCGGCTAAACGCACCCTTGCGGGGTTTGCTATGCGTTAGCACCACCCTTCGGAACGATCCGCTGCCACCGTTTAATCCGCTTAGCTCGTCAAAACTACCGGTTACATCGGCAATTATCTCATCAAACTCTAGGATATCGCGGTAAACAGGTAGCGCCTTTTCAATATCAGATACGCCAATAACCGCACCATAGGTTGCGCCTGTGGGTTTGGTTGGGTTTTTCTTAAACCATCCAACTCGGGTTTCAATCACCTCAAAAGTGTTGCCCCGTGGATCCTCAACGTAAAAATGTTTTTGGCCACTTGGGCTTGAGGTGATATCGGTTATCGAGTTTTTTTCCAAGTTGTTGAGGTGATTGTGGGCTTTTTGTATGTCGTAGCACTTTATTTTTGCAGCGAAAATTCCCAAGTCGCCAACCTGTGGTTTCTCCTTGGCTTCCTCGGGTTTACGGCCAGAGTACTGCCAAATCTCAAATCCACCGCCACCCTCGATGTTCAGGGCTAGGGCAGCGTGCCTTTTTTGCGGTTGATTGCCGGTGTAGGGCAGCATGAGTTCGGCCACAGTATCGTCTTCGAAAACACGTACATCTACACCAAATGCCTCCATATACCATCGCCATGCTGGGTAAAGATCGGTAACACCAATCCCAATTTGTTGTATTCCACAAATAATTTTTGACATCGTACTTATGCTTTTAGTTGGGTTTAATTTTTTTAATCACCTTGTAAAAAATGCGGGGGAACAGCCTTTTTATGTGGACCATTAGCAACTCCTTACCTCCAATAAGTTTCTCGGGCTTTTTAGCCTCAATGGCTTTAACGTATTGCCTGGCGCACTCTTCCGATGATATGCCATTGGCCTGACCAGCATCCATTTGCCCGTGCGATTTGCCATCGTTGGTAATGGCATTAATTGAGATGTTGGTGTTTACCCTGCCGGGATAGGCTATGGTTACGCTAATGCCAAGTGGCTCTAACTCAAGTCTAAGCGTTTCGAAATATCCTTGTATTGCGTGTTTTGCTGCTGCGTACGCCGACCGGTAAGGAAATCCAAATTTGCCCGAAATGCTGCTGGTGGCAGCAATGTAGCCTTCCTTTTGCTCAATCATACCGGGTAGCACGGCCTTGGTTAGGATAACGTACGAGAAAAAGTCAATCTCCATCACCTTGCGATCAATTTCCAGCGGCGTTTCATGCGCCAGCGAACGTTGGCTTATGCCACCATTATTTATCAGTAGGTAGATATTTCCAAATCGACTCACCGTTTCGTTGGCAGTGGTTTGCACCACGTTGGGGTCGGAGAGGTCGAAAGCCACTGTTTCGCAAACGCTGGTTTGCTTTAGGCAGTTTGTTTTTACACGTTCCAGCTCAGCCTCGTTGTTCGACGATATGATGAGCCTGGCGCCCTGTTTGGCCAATTCGTAGGCCAGAGCTTCGCCAATGCCCGATGAGGCGCCGGTTACCCAGCATAGTTTATCCTTAAAAATCATAGTAAAAATTTTTTCAAAAAAAATGAGGTTGAAGGATTCCCTCAACCTCTGCAAATATGCAAAATATTTAGGATATGAGAGCCCTTACATACTCTTTAGACAGTTCGAAAAAGTTTACAATAGCATAGCTTACCCTTTACATCTAAAAATTTACTATTGAGTAATCTTGCAGAAAAATAGGATAAAAATGATACTAAATCGAATTGCTATTCGCCAACTTTTATTGTTAACTGCTGTGTTTATCGGGCTTATGCTTATTCTTATTGGCGTAATTACCAATAAGTACCTTCGACAATCGTTCAGGTATTTTGATATGTTAACAGAGATTGAAAAGGTGCAGAGTGTAGTGCTAAGTAGTATGGTTGTTGAGAAAGACTACAGGTTAAACGAAGTTGTAAACGAGATGTATTTTAGTACTGGAGAAAGCAGTTATATTGATGATTTTAAATCCTATTCAAACGATGTAAGCAATGCTTTATCCAAACTTGCAAAATCAGATATAATTCAAAGTGTAGGACTCTCCACACGAATAGATTCAACCATTAAACTACACAAACAGTATACTGCAACTTTTGATAAGATCACAGCGCTGATTAGGCAAAGGGGTTTTAAAAGTTTTGGCCTTATTGGCGAATTTCGTAAATCGATACATTCGGTAGAGTCACAGTTTAGCGCTTTAAATAGCTACTACTTTACAAGTCAGATGCTCACCTTACGGCGACACGAGAAGGATTATCTACTTAGGAAGGACTTATCTTACCAAAATAAATTTCAGCAAGTGCTAAATGGATTAGTCGATGGTATTTCCAACGATAGAAGCATTAAGAACCCAGAAGAGTTGGTTGCATTATTGCACGACTATGGAGTCCTTTTCAATAGCCTAATTGATGTGGATGAACAATTAGGCTTTTCCAATGATGAAGGTATGTTTGGACAGCTGAAACGCTATGGGGGTTCTGTTAATGATGCCATTGTAGATATTCACTCCAATGTTTACAATTACTCCAAAAGCAAGATTGATTCGGCAGTGCTTATGCTATTCATATTTGTTGGTTTACTTTCGATTTTTACAGTGGTTGTAATCCTGCTTGTTTCGAGGCATGTTGTTGGCTCAATAAAGCGTTTGCAGAGCTACATCACACTCTTGGGCAAGGGGGAACTTCCAGCAAGCATTGAGGTGAAAAGCAATGATGAAATAGCGCAGATGGAACTTTCCATTAACATCCTCACTGAGAACCTAAGAAATACAAGGGACTTTGCTAATGAGGTAGGCAATGGTAATTTGGAGTCGGCCGTTAATGTGTTTGGCAATAAGGGAGAGCTGGGCGGTGCACTTATTGAGATGCGTAAGAAACTTTTACAAGTTGCAAAAGAGCAGGAGCAACAAGATATTGAAACCAATAGGCGTTTGTGGGCCAACGAGGGGATGGCTCTCTTTACAGATATACTTAGGGGCCGTGATAAAAGCTTGGAAGATTTTGCATTTGATATTGTAAAAAACCTGGTTAAATACACAAGCTCAAGTTTGGCAAGTCTTTTCATGATGAGTACAGATAAGGATGACAAACCCTGTCTAAACTTGCTGGCTACCTACGCTTACGATAGGAGAAAGTTTGTTAATTCTCGGCTTTACCTAAATGAGGGGTTGGTAGGTGTTTGCGCATTGGAGGCGGAAACTACTTTGCTCACTGAAATCCCCAAAGATTACATAAAGATAAACTCTGGGTTAGGTTACGCTGCTCCTACCTGTATTATTCTCGTTCCATTGAAAGTGGATCAAAAAGTAGTTGGTGTTATTGAAATGGCAACATTCAATATATACCAACCTTTTGAGGTTGAGTTTATTGAGCGTGTAATGGCTAGCACTGCATCAACTTTACAGATGGTAACTATTAATAATCAAACCAGGCTGCTATTGGAGCAAACCCAGCAACAGGCCGAAGAACTTCAGGCACAAGAGGAGGAGATGCGACAGAATATGGAGGAGATGCGTACTACCCAAGAGTGGATGAACTCCCGCGAGGAAGAGCTCAAGAGTGCATTGCTAGACAAGGAGGCAGAGGTTAAACGAGTGGTTGCCAAAGCAGAGCAAGAAAAGAAGCTGACTAAAGAAAAGATTTCAACACTAGAGTCGATGTTTGAATTCTATAATCAAAGTTTCTTGGTGGCCGAGTTAAATCACAAAGGTGAAATCAAGATGCACAACGATAAATTTGGTAAAATCATGTCATCCTCCGAGGGCAAGGAAATTCATAGCATTTTTGATAATAGTATAGCGGGCTATGAACAGGCAAATAGAATGGAGTGGGAACGGGTGGTGAACGGAGAAACCTATAAGGGCTTTATTCATCGGATGGACTCTATGGGCAATCAAATAGCTATTTATGCAATATTTTCACCTGTTTTTAACTGTTTTGGACAGGTTGATAAGGTTCTTTTCATTGGCCTAAAGGTTGGCCAGGTAGAAGATAGTCAGTCGGGCGGGATATGGTTTAAAGACGATGGTAGCGCATTAATGCCTATAGATTTTAAACAGGTTTTATTGTCCTAAAAACCTGACTTATTGGTGAGTTCATTTGTTTATGAACACAAATGTTTCTTTGTAAGTTTTAAAGTATGGTAATCCTCCTTTTGTCCGATTTGCACATCGATAATGGGGATAAGTTCGGTACTTCTGGTATGAGAACAACGGCATTTCTTCAAAATCTTGAAACATTGGTGCAGAACTACCCTGTTGATCAAGTATTCCTTAATGGAGATGTTCTCGATTTGTATAGGTTAAATTTGAACGAGGGAAATGTAAATATATCATAATCTTAACATTGTGATAAAATGTGCTTGATTTGTTTGCATTAGCTTTACACAAAAACAATGGACAATAATAGTAAGTTACTATTACTATACCTCAAAACCGGTGGTGGACACCTAGCCCCCGCTAAGGCTGTTGCCGATTGGATTGCTGAGAGCACCCAAAATAAAACCGTTATTGAGCTGCACGATGGGTTTAAAGGCGTTTTCCCCTTAGTTAGGTGGATTGTGGAGGACGGATACAAGCATTCTCAAGCCAAAGGCAAATGGGTTTTCGAGTTGCTTTACGCCTTAAACAAGCTAAAACTATTTGCCCATACCTCAAGCTGGCTAATTAGCGCCTTTGTTAAGCCTACTCTTGAGAAGAAAATACTTGCCGAAAAGCCTAGCAAGATTGTGATATTTCACTTCTTCCTTATTAAACCCGTGTTAAAAATAATTAGGGAAAACAACCTCACCATCCCCGTTTTAACGGTTGTAACCGATCCTTTTACTGCACCCCCAATATGGTTTCTGGAAAAAAATCAGCAATTTGTTGTTTTCAGCAGCCAGCTTAAGCAGTACCTTGAGAGAGTAAAAAAGATTGAACCCGCTAGGATTAGCGTATTCCCCTTTATAGTAAACCCAAAATTCGAAACTATTGCCGAAATCGACAAACAGCTGTTGGTGGGAGAGCGGTTAGGGATAGATTCAACCTCAAAAGTAATTTTACTGCTTGGAGGGGGCGACGGCATTCCCAGAGGAGCTAAGCTGCTTAACAACTTTGCCAAAGCAAATATTGATGCCAACATAGTAATAGTATGTGGTAATAATAGAGCCCTCTACAATAAAGCCCAAAAAATCAAGAAACAGCATAACTTCAAAAAGCTGGTTATCCTTGGGTACATCGACTTTGTAGATGAACTCCTTAGCTTGGCCAATGTGGTTATTACCAAGTGCGGCGCATCTACCTTTTCCGAGATCCTCCTTAAAGGGAAAATCCCGCTGGTTAACAGCTACATTTGGGAGCAGGAGAAGGGCAACGTTGACTTTATTCGCAAGAATGGTATCGGAATTTACGAGCCAAACCCGAAACTGGCCGCCAAATTGGCAAACGAGGTTATTTGCAATACCGATATTAGTAGCACCTACAGTGATAATTTATCAAAATTAGGACTATGTAACGGAACCCCATTGGTTTCTCAGTATATCCTAAATTACTAGAATATTATGAATATACTTGTACTCTCTGATCTTCATATTGATAATGGTGATAAATTTGGCACGTTTGGATGGAAACCAAAAAAGTTTATCAAAGCATTAGAAATGTTGGTAGAAGCCTACCAAATTGATCAGGTTATACTTAATGGCGATATCCTAGACCTGTACAAGTATAACCTTAAGGAGGTTTACCGCAAGAACTTCGACCTTATTACCTACTTTAACCGTAAAGGGTTTATATACACCCGCGGAAACCATGATCTGTTTAACCCTTTTGCCCAAGACTCGCACACCATTACAAACTCAAAGGGTCAAACAATTTACATTGAGCATGGGCACAATGCCGATTTTCTTAACGGAACGCGCATTGGCCGATCAATAGGTATGTTAGGGTTTTATCTCCTAAAAAAGATTATCAAGTTTAAGCTAGTTGAAAAGATATATTTTAAGGCAGTTGAATGGGACGACCAAGTTAACCGAATACCCAAAAAATACAACACCTTTAAATATCTAAACTACGCACTAAGCCTACTCAAGCACCACGATGTGGTTATACTTGGCCATACACACAAGCTAGAGGCTCACAAAACCTACTACCTTAACAGCAAAAAAATGTATCTAAATACAGGGTCATGCTCTATGGGCCGACTACAAGGCATTATGCTAAATACCGAGACTTTTAGGTACGAAACCATTAAGCTTGGACATGGTGAGAATGTTAGGTCGTTGCTGCCTGCCATCCCCAAAGTAATAATATCTTCTATTGCTTAGCTCATATAGCGAGGTCTCCCAGAGTTAAAGTTTAATACCTACAATGCATATGTCATCGGTCTGTAAATGGCCATCCATCCATTGGTCTAACTCCTTCTCAAGTTCAGCTTTTTGCCTCGATAGTGTAAGATCAGATATTTTAATAATAAGGTTGTGTAAACGGCTTTTCTGATACTTTTTGCTTCTTTCTCCACCAATTTGATCCTGGAATCCATCCGTCCCTAAGTATATTATATCACCCTCGTTGTAATTGAAACATGCCGACGAAAAAGCGCTATTTGCATTATACTGCCAGTCGCCAATAGGATGTTTATTCCCCTTGTGCAAAATATGCTTACCTCCCAAAATATGAAGTATCTCCCTTCGACAGCTAGTGTAAAATATTGTTTGACTACTCGGTTCTATACAGCATAAAGTGATGTCTACCCACTCGTTGTCAAAAGGTGTATGGGTATCGTTTGAACTGAAGCTCTCAATAAATCGGCTATTTACTTCCCTTATGATTTTATGGGTTTTCTTTAGCTTTTTGTTCAGGATAGCGTAATCGAGCAGGCTATGCATTAGCACCGAAAGAATAGCGCCGGGAACCCCGTGCCCTGCGCAATCGCCCACGGCGATGTAAATAAGCCCATTGCGTTCGGTTAGCCAAAAAAAATCGCCCGAAACAAAATGCATGGGCTTGAATAGCACGAATGAGTCTTTGAAGATTCTATCGAAGTGTCGTTGCTTTGGGAAAAGCGCTTTCTGCAAAAATTCTGCATATCGAAGGCTCTCTTCAAAACTCGTCGGTATGGATGTTTCCATAAAACCAATTGCTGTATAGTAGGTAGTCTTGTCTTAGGAGACAGAATGAGGTGATGTTGATCGATTGCTAAAATGTCATTTGGGTGAAGTGTGCACTTCACCCAAATGACATTGTATGGTTACAAGGTTATTGGTCGTAATTTTTTTCCGATATCACTTCACCAGCTTCGTTGTATATAATCCATATACCCGAACGTTCGCCGTTGGTGTAGCTCATATCGTAGCGTAGCGTACCTTTTTCGTCCCAAACGTACCACTTGCCATGCTTTTTGCCATTGTTAAAGTTGGCTTCGGCGGTTTTAGCTCCGTGTTCATTAAATGTTTCCCACCTATTGTCCATCTTTCCATTCCGGTAGGTTCTAATTTCGTTAATTTGTCCACTCTCAAAGTAGGTGATGTATTTTCCATCCAGATGGCCATCTTTAAGGTTTATCTCAATTTTAACCTGGTTGTTTGGGTATCGCTCAATGTAGGATCCCGTAAAAGGTTTATTCTCTTTGTTGATGTAGACTCCTTCGTCGTTAACCGTAAGCTGGGCAAAGGTATTTAATGTTAAAAGCAACAGTACTGCTATTGTAAGTATTCTTTTCATCATTATTAGTCGGTTTTGTGGTAACAGCATACCTGATTTGATATTATATGTTGCGTTATGCTGTTCTTATTACGAATAATTCCTCTTAAGGTTTGGTTTTTAAAACTTGTGGCTAAGCCCTATGCTAAAGCTAATGCCAGGGTTAAGTCTGTTGTATAGCTCTGGGGTTGCCTCGTACGATTTGAATACGCCTCGAACCTTTTGGTTTAGTATGTTCGATACTTTAAAATCGAGGCTTGTATTGTTGTCCTTGCCCAGTTTTTTATTGATGCTCAGGTTTAGGCTATGGAAAGGCAAAACATACATATCGGGAAAAACACCCGCTCCAACAATTGTAAGCGTTTCCCCTTTCACATTGTAGAATAGACCTGCTGAAAGCCCTGTCTCAAAATTATTGTAACTAATTCCACCGTTGATCACAAAGGGAGATTGCCCAGCCATATCCCGGGTTTTTGTTACTGTTTGTCCATCTTTCTCGAATTCTTTACGCGAATTGAATTCCGACTCAGTCATTTCAATTTCCGATTTTGTAAGCGTTATGTTCCCATTGATATTGAAATGTTTTAAAATAGGTGACAGCATCTCTAAACCCTTGTTAAATTCAAATTCTATTCCGTATAAAGATCCGTCGCCAACATTCCGAGCCTGATATTCTGTACTTGTAACGCCTGATGTAAGACGGACCAATTCAATAGGGGCATCAAAGTCTTTATAGAAGATACTGGCTGATACATTTTGCCCCTTGTCCCCAAATATCTCCCATCTTAAATCAATATTGTTGATATAGGTTTCCCGCAGGTTGCCATCCCATTCATCCACTGCATACAGTCCTCCGTTGAAAATTGTATTGCTGAGCGGGTCAATAATCTGGGCAAATGATAGCTCCTTAAAGGATGGTCTTGCCACCGTCCGTGAGTAGGAGGCCCTCAGGTTCTGTTTTTCGGTAGCCTCATAAATAAAATTGACACTCGGAAAAAAATCGGTTGACTCTAAAACCTTGTCGTTATCAAGTTTTCTGGATCCATTTTGATCCTGTCCGGTATGTCGCATAACGTAGTTCTCTATTCGTAATCCCACAATAGTTTTTAGCTTGCTAAAGGGGTAAAATTCATTGGAAACATACGCAGCAGTATTTTGAACGTTTGATTTGTATGCATTCGATGGGCTGCTTTCAGGCATCATATATAGATATCCGTTGGTTCCATCGTATATGTTCTCGGGCTTTAATATTTGCGATGCATCGGCCTCGGGGTAAACAATGGACAGTTGAGTAAACTGGTAACCCATCTTAACAATTTGGTAATCCCGATTTTTGTAATTGTGGCTAACTCCAAATTTGAGCACTGCATTTTTACCACTAATCTTGTATTTTTTTGTTAAATCAATTTTTGATGAGTTGTTAATTTCATTGAGTTCTCGCCAAATTCTGGAAGGATAGCCGGCGGCTCCTGCGTTAAAAACAAAATCGCCACTAGACTCATGTGTGAATGCCGTTTTTCGGATATCTGGGTCGTTGGAAGTTGAAAGAGTTGGTGAGATGCGCCAATCTATTTCCAAATTTCTCTCATCATAAACATGCGTTCCTTGTAACAGTGCGTTGGTAAGCGACCTTTGGTTGTACTGGAGTTGGTCAGAGGTAGCGATGTAACCCGATTGTCCGGCTGCTCCACCATTATTGTCTATTGAGAATTTTCCGGCACTACTGGTCCCGCTTTGTAAATGCATTACGGTAAGACGAATTTTGTTATAATTATTCTTATATGCCAGCCCGCCCAGTGTGCCAATCAGAATATTTCTTTCTCCTACAGCTCCTTCCTGCAGCGTAGAATAAATCATATCGTAGGTAGAACTATTGGGGCTTATTTTGTAATCTCCGTATAGCACATTGTTGTCAAAGTCGGAACTTGATTTATACGAGAAAGAGAAGATGTATCCTAGTTTGGAGTTTTTTTCTGTGTCGGAGCCTATGTCAAATTGGTTTCCTATAGAAACGCCCAGGTTGTAGTCGGCAAGCATAGGTTTTGTTTCTGCACCTAGTATAGATGAAAACTGATTCATAAAACTCTTTATTCCTGGGCCATTAGACGAAGTGGCAAGCAGCTGGTTCTCGCTAGGGATATAGTCGGGTAGCCCTCTGGTTCCATCGTCAAAACCAAGAAAATCGGTGTTACCTCCTTCGTAAGTTAAAAATGCTGGATTGAAATGAGATATTGGGTTGTATTCCATACCTGCCGATATGCTTAGTATTTTATCATCGGGAAAATCTTTGGTAGTAATATTCATTAAACCACCAGTAAAGTCTGCGGGTAATTCGGCAGTGAAATTTTTACTCACCATCATGTTGTCTATTATATTAGTCGGGAAGATATCCATTTGCAGACTATTGCGGTCGGGATCCAATCCGGGAATATCCATGCCGTTAAGTGTGGTTTTCGAATATCGATCTCCTAACCCGCGAACAAAAATATACTTGCCGTCTTCCACGGTTACTCCGGTAACTCGTTTTGCTGCTTCTGCGGCATTTCCGTCGCCAATTAACTCAATCTTTGCTGCAGAAATTCCATCAAGCATTACTGCCGATTTTCTTTTTATGGTCTGTAAAGCTGCTTCTGTATTTCTGATGGCTTTGGCCGTTATCACAACATCCTCCAGTTCAACAGAACTCTCCCTTAGCTGAAGGTCGTTTAAAACTGTAACTTCATTAGTGTTCACAACAACACCCTCCACAATAAGAGGTTGATAAGAAATAAATGAAAGTTGAAGATCATAAGTTCCGGATTCAACATCGAGAGAGAATTTTCCATCAAGATCCGATGCTGTTCCGATATAGGTGTTTTTGATGACAACACTTACTCCAACTAGCGTTTCACCAGTATTTCCGTCATAAACCGTTCCTCTAATGATTCCCTTTTCCTGTGTATAGGCAAAGGTTGTAAGTATTAAAGTTAACCAAGTAAAAAATATTCGCTTCATCTTTATTTTCTGTTTGCTGTGAAGTAATTTTTTTAAAATACAACAGACCTGCATAGTATTTACCATACAGGTCTTTGTTGTTTCTATAAGTTTGGTAGGTGCCAAATATTAACTACCATGATACAATTAAACCAGCCTGATGCGCCCATGTCCAGCTGAATACTGACAGATCAATTGCTGATGCATTTGCAGGGGCTGTTCCGGCTGATATTCCGGTAGTAGTTCCATCAATGTAAGCAGCAACATCGTCAACATTAAGAACTACATTGGTAAAAGAAGTGTTTACACCCTCTAAAAATCCATCAGGTAGAGTAGCATCTCCTTTCAAAGTGATTTGCTGACCATCGGCAATTGCTGTAAAGAATACATTTTCGAAATGAACAAAAGTTTCAGGATCAAGATTGATAAGGTCGCTGGAGGTTACATCACCGGAATTGGCAATTACATATCCGTTTTTAAAAGTATACGCTCCATATTTTTCAATCTCTGAAGGGTCACCCTTGTCTCCTTCAATACCATCAAGTTCGAAAAGGTGATCGTCAGATGCTATAACAACAAAGTTCTCGCAGGTTCCGTTCCATCCCTGATCAGCATCCATACCATCATCGCCAGCGTATACAACAACTGCATTTTTTACATTTACAGTTCCGCCAAACCACTCAATACCATCATCCTGATTGGCTACAACCTCAACGTTTTCGATAATCGTTCCCGATCCAACGCCCCCAAGAGTAAGGCCATTGATCTCGTTTCCATCACCAATGTTACTTCCACCGTGACGAATAGAAATATACTTTATTACACCTGAATCATCCTCGGGATCATCTCCACCATATCTGCCATTGCTGTCAGTAACTGGAATGCCTTCAATTTGAGCAGTTTTCCCCTCTGCTACCGAAATGGGAGCTTTGCCCATAATTAAAACACCACCCCAGTAACCGTTGGTGGTGAGGTCTAGGTTTGGACTTTTAAAGTCTCCACTGGCAACTTGCTCAGGAGTAATTTCATCGGCAATGGAAGTGAAAATGATGGGTGCCTCAGCTGTCCCTTCTGCCATAAGTCTTGCTCCTTGTGCAATTAGGAGGGCTGTTGCATTTGGTCCTGTACCAGCCTCACCTTTAATAATAGTTCCGGCTTCGATGGTCAAGGTAACACCACTTTCAACAGCAATTCTAGCACCAAGTTGATAAATCTTATCACTTGTCCATGTAGTGTTTTCTGTAATATTTTCTGTTACAATCACATTCCCTGTGTCGTTTGTATCTGGGTCTGGATCTGGATCATCCTTTTCGCAAGAAGTAAACGCCATTGCTAATCCAAGCATCATAGCAAAAGAAATTTTCATGTAGTTCGTCTTCATCTTTTTTGTGTTTTTAGTTTGAGGAATAATTTCATCAATCAGATTAAAATTTCTGTTGGCAAAACTAGGTTGATTAGAATTGCATTCAATTAAGAGTGGTTTATGCTATCATTAACTTTATGTAGCCAATGTTAATTAATAGCTAATAAGTAGATTCGATTATTCATTTTATCTATATAAATGGCTACTTTTGATTCGTAATTCACTAGCAATGTGTGGCTAAAACATAATCCATGAGTAATAAAACCTATCGAATTCTACTTGTTGACGACGAACCTGATATCCTGGAGTTCGTTAGCTACAACCTACGTAAGGAAGATTTTCAGGTTTTTACCGCGAGCAACGGCCGCGATGCCATTAAAATGGCTGAAGAGCTACATCCTCACCTTATTCTGCTTGATGTGATGATGCCCGCAATGGATGGGGTTGAAACCTGTGAGGAAATTCGCCGGCATAACACCCTAAAGGATACGTTGGTGGCGTTTTTAACGGCACGGGGTGAAGACTATTCGCAAATTGCAGGATTCGATGCTGGAGGCGACGATTACATTACCAAACCAATTAAACCAAAGGTTTTGGTTAGCAGGGTTAAGGCCTTGCTTAAGCGGGTCGATTTGAAAATTGTGGAGGATGCTCCCGTTGACCTTTCGGAAAAAGGTATACTAATTGACAGGGAACGCTACGTAGTGATGAAGGAAGGGGTGGAGATTTCATTACCCAAAAAAGAATTTGAACTTCTTGCTCTGCTCTACAGTAGGCCTCAAAAGGTGTTTACACGCGATGAAATTTTTGCATCGGTTTGGGGCGATAATATTATTGTGGGCGATAGAACCATTGATGTACACATTAGAAAACTCCGCGAGAAAATTGGCGATGACTTTATTCGTACTGTAAAGGGAGTAGGGTATAAGTTTATGGATTAGTATATGGAATTTAGTTCTACTACTATTCTGTAAAAGCCTAAAGCAAACAAGGTTTTAAGTTTTTAAGTGCTTAGAGTTGAAGGTTCATAAAGTGCCTGAAGTTTAAAGTTTCAAGACAGAAGACGCTAACAAAAACCCAATATATAACATTCAACAACTCTAAACCGAGACAGGCAACAACCAACATCCAATATCCTTATTTTTACCTCAACCTTACCATATTTTCCTCCAATAATGCAGTAGTACCTAAAATATTATTCGTTAATTTGTTTTGCAAACCTTACGAATAATATTCCAATGGAACTGTTTAAATGGAGTAACCGCTATAGCGTATGCATCGAGAGTATCGATGAGGAGCACAAAGGACTTTTTCAGCTGCTTAACAGGCTATACACTTCACTTACCGAGGGCGATGCGCAGGAAATTCTTGCCGAGGTTATTGATGAACTGTTTGAATACACCCAAAAACACTTTAGGCGCGAGGAGTCATTGCTAAAACAGGTTGAATACCCTTACCTTAAAAACCATATTGCGTTGCACGAGTATTTTGAGCAGTCAATTGTAAGATATAGGGAGCAACTCTACTCCGATCCATCCTCACTAACCATCGATATCCTGTCATTCCTTCGCGATTGGCTAATTCAGCATATTCAGGGGGTCGATATGGATTACGTTCCATATCTAAAGGCCAAGAATTTAAGCTAGTCGATTGGTACTGGTGTTTTTCTCAAAAAAATCTTATGATGTTAGATGTACATATCAGAAGTTATAGACCTGAGGATTTCGATCAGGTAATGTCGCTTTGGATTGTAACAGGCTTAGGTAATCCACAACGTGGCGACAATCAACAGATTATAGAGCATAGCATTTCGCTGGGTGGTGTGCTACTGGTTGCTGTTACCCCCAGCGATGATGTGGTTGGCACCTCATGGATTACTTTTGATGGGCGCCGGTTGCATATGCACCATTGCGGAGTACTCCCAAAATACCAGCGAAAGGGAATTGGAGATTTACTAACGCATGAATCGCTCCGATTTGCAAAGCAGAAAGGATACCAAATAAAGCTGGAGGTTCACCAAACCAATGCTGCAGCCATTGCTCTTTATAAAAAGCACGGATTTCAGTTTCTGGGCGATTACGATGTTTACATCGTTAGGGATATAAATACAATAGATTTGTAGCAATAATTTCGTTGAACTTGGGATCTAAATTATCAGCAAGTAATCGCTTAATAGATGCTATAAGTAAACAGACTCAGGTTTCATATCTTGATTGTTGGCCGTTTCGTTAACAGTATCAGGATACGATGAGTCTAAATCTTTATCATCCTGCCCACCGCATCGCTAAAACCCGATTCGTTATTCGATCGTACCACCCTAAACTGCCTTTTTAGCTCATCAGGTGCATTGTTTACCATAAAGCTGTGCGGTGTGTAGTTTAGCATATCCATATCGTTATAGTCGTTGCCAATGGCCATGAGCTCGTTTTGCTTTATAGCAAGGTTTTGGCATAGCCATTTAATACCATACGCCTTAGACACATCGCTGCGGAAAATCTCCATCCAGATGGAGTGACCATCCAATGGCGATGTGGCTCGAATTACCTTTAGGTTTGGAAATTTTTCCTTAAGCACTTCAAACCATTCTACATCGCAGGGCAGCACTACCAGTATTTGGGTTGCATTGGAGTTATATGCAATGCCGGGAATATATGGCTGGCAGTATTGCGAGTATAGTTGTACCCTTCGAATAAAGTCGAGGTTAGTGTTGCTGCTTTGGTGATAAAGAAAACGATGATTGGTTGGGATTGGTTCGTGAACCATAAAATCTACCTTGTGGGCAACAAGTTCTTCAACAACACCTTGAACCTCTTTGGAGTCGATTTGTGTGGTGTATAGAATACGATTCTCCTTCCATTCAATGGCCCCTGCTCCCGATGAAAAAATTAGGTAATCAATGGGAAAGTCCTGAGGAATAACTTTGCTGAACGAGTAGGGCGAACGGCCAGTAGCAATAACCCTAATTACTCCATTTTCCCCAAGCTTTTTTAGAGTCTGCATATCGCTGTGGCTAACCATTTCGTCTGAGTTCAAAAGGGTTCCATCGAGGTCGGTAACTACCATTTTTATTGGTGAAAAGCTCATGAATTCAATTCGTGTTTGCTTCTGGTTGCCATAGTTCTCATTGGTCAAAAAATATCATTAATAATAAACATTATGGCTTGGCGTTCGTTAAACAAATTACGGACAAAATAGGTTATGCTCACAGGGCACACAAATTTATCAAAACTTTTACGATACCCCAATTTATCATTTGCAAGGGGCTAATTTTAGTATGTATTAATACTAGTTCTAGTTTTTTTTGTACGTTAATATGAGCTAATGAGTATTTTTAGCATCGTAATTATTTTTTAAATTGATTTGTATTCTTTATTTTTATAGCACATTATTTCAATAATTAAACAGCAAAGCTATGTCGAAAACAATCACATTTAACGAGCTCAGGAGGGTTAAGGATCAGCTTCCTGATGGGACAATGCAGATTATTGCAGAGAAGTTGAACCTGAATGCGGAGACCGTTCGTAATTATTTTGGCGGCACCAATTGGGAAAATGGCGAGTCTGTAGGGTTTCATTACGAGCAAGGGCCCGATGGAGGAATTGTGACACTTGACGACACCACTATACTTGATTTAGCTTATGAGATTCTCGAAAACGAACCCAAAGCTTTAGTGTAGTCAAGTAAACTTGTTTACGAACAAAGGCAGAAATCGACTTTCTGCCTTTGTTCATTTATCTACCTCGATGATATTTACGCGTGAACAATCTGGATGCTAAAATAAGGCAGGCCGAAGCTAAATGGATGGGTCCAATTAGCGATTATATCCATTCTCTGTACAGTAATGTGCATCTGCCTTCGCATGATATGAGCCATCATCAAAGAGTTTGGACGTATTGCAAGGAACTTCTGGGTGAGATACATACCGAATCAACGATGCTCCAGTTTACCGAGGAACAAGTACTGGTGGCATGCATGTTTCATGACACTGGGTTGGTTGTCGATGCGAGCGAACGCCATGGCCATCAGAGCAATGTTTTTTGTCAACAGTTTTTGACCAATAATCCTCAGCTTTGCCTGTCGGGAATTGACGAGGTTTTGTATACAATTCATCATCATGATGACAAAAGCCTAAAACCTCAAAGCTCCTTTACTAACGTTGATGGGATAACCCTTCTTGATGTTGTCTCAACCGCCGACGATTTGGATGCATTTGGACTGGTTGGGGTTATTCGATATTTGGAAATTTATGCTCTCAGGGGGATGTCGTTTGACGAGATACCCAAACGGATAATACCAAATCTTAAGAATCGATTTGAAAATTTCAGATTTAAGTTTTCAGCGTTTCCCAATCTTGTTGAAAAACATCGAGAAAGATTTTTACTTACATCCGATTTCTTTCAAAGTATTCTGAACTCAGATGTTGACAATCCGCTCACCGTTTCAGAACACGTGTTTATTGCACAACACCTTATCGATGCTCTGGTGAATAATAAGTTGGATGTAAAATCGACAATAGCGGTAGGTTTAATGTTGGGGCATTCTGCTGCACAGGTAGATTTTTATATGGGTTTGAAGGATGAACTTGGGTTGTAGCTAGGCCTCAGACTTTTTACTGAAATTTTCCGTAATTTCATTTCAACCTTTTCGCTATTTTCGTGTCCTATTCAACAAACCTATTTATTTAGTGATATGAACAAATTTTTTCGCTATTTTTTACTAACCACCGCTTTGGCCCTAGTCTTAATTTTTACAGCCAAGCACATCTATAAAATAAATGTAACCAGCACCCCACAGGTTGAGCTACGTTACCATGAAAATTATAGCGTTACCTACGATGAGGCAATTGCAGCATACCGTGCGCTCGACCTAGAGCATCGCGAGGCAAAGCTAATAAAGTATGGGCCTACCGATTTTGGCAAGCCACTACACCTTTTTGTTATTTCACGAGCTAGGGTTTTCGACCCAGATATTCTGCGCAGCAAGGGTTTCCGTGTGGTGATGGTGAACAATGGGATTCATCCCGGCGAACCCTGTGGCGTTGATGCTAGCATTCAGTTTGCCCGAGATATCCTTTCGAAACAGAATGATTTGTGGAGCCTAATGGATAGCACTGTACTTTGCATTGTGCCAATCTACAATATTGGTGGCGCGCACAATCGTTCGCAACACAACAGGGCAAACCAAAATGGCCCCGAAATGCAGGGGTTCAGAGCAAACGCTAGAAATCTTGACCTGAATAGGGATTACGCTCCCATGAGGAGTCGGAATGCCCAATCGTTTGCTCAAATCTTTAGTAAATGGAAGCCAAATCTGTTAATCGATACACATACCACCAACGGTGCCGATTACCAGTACGTAATGACCTTGGTGTCAACTCATCCGCAGGAATTACCTCCTATGCTAGGGGCGTTTTACGATGATGTTATGGAGCCATACCTGTTCAAATCAATGGAAGAGAGTGGTTTCCCTATGATCCATTACGTATCGCCGATGGGACAAACTCCCGAGAGCGGGTTGCAGCAGTATGTCAACTTACCACGTTACACATCGGGATATGGTAGGATGTTCAATACTATTTCGTTTATGACTGAGGCGCATATGTTCAAGCCGTTCAGCGACAGGGTGCTTGCCACCTACGAGTTTTTAAAAGCTTCTCTTCGTTTTACCCATCAAAATGGAGTGGAAATGGCTGATTTAAAGCGTAAGGCCGATGATTTTACGGCACAACAATCAGAATTTGTTGTACAATGGGAACTTGATAAGGACAGGGAGGAGAGTATTACGTTTAAGGGATTCGAGGCCGAACTAACTGATAGCAAGATTACCGGCGGAAAACGCTTACGCTACGATAGAAGTAAACCATTTACCAAAGATATATCATTTTTTAGGCATTACAAGCCAGTCCTAACCATAACTGCTCCCGAGTTTTACTATATTCCTCAGGCTTGGCATGATGTTATTCATCGCCTTGCGATTAATGGTGTACAGTTGCATCGGTTCGAAAAGGATACTGTAATGGAGGTAGAGTCTTACTATATTACCGATTACGAAACTAAGTCCAATTGGAACTCCAACGGTCACCAGCTGCATTCCGATGTGAAGGTGCGAACGGAGAAACAGCATATTCAGTTTTACCAAGGCGATTACATTGTGCCAATGAAACAGCCAACAAATCAATTTCTTATCGAAATGCTTGAGCCTCAGTCTGCCGATTCGTATTTTGCTTGGAACTTCTTCGATTCCATCTTGCAGCGCAAGGAATATTTCTCACCATATATTTTTGAAGATTTCGCTCTGGAAATGCTAAACTCTAATCCTGAGTTGAAAGCCGAATTTGAGGAAAGACAAAAGAACGACAAGCAGTTTGCAGCCAATGCATACGCTCAGCTCAACTATTTATACGAACGCTCCCCGTTTTTTGAGAAGGGGTATATGCGGTATCCAATTTTCCGTTCGCTTGCCAGCAAGAATTAAGTATTGGGCTAGCAACATTTTGTATTCGAGGTAAGTTTCCAAATGATTTAATATCAGAAAAGAAGTGCAGATGTCAGATGTTGATGTAGTAGTAGTGGGAGGAGGGCCCGCTGGGATATTGGCGGCTGGTAAGGCAGCCTCCGATGGTGCCAGCGTTTTGCTATTGGAAAAGATGGAAAAACCTGCACGTAAACTTAGGATTACTGGTAAGGGGCGGTGCAACATAACCAATACTAAGCCATACAATGAGTTTATCAACGATATCTTTCCCGATCCTCGTTTTATTCGCGATGCCTTTAATGCATTTTTCAACCAGGATATTGTTCAACTGCTCAACGAGCAGGGAGTTGCCACTGTAGAGGAGCGCGGTATGCGAATATTTCCTACCAGTGGCAAAGCGTGGGATGTTGCCGAGGCACTTGTGAAATGGGCAAAAATAAACGGTGCAAAGATTGTAAACCATGCAAGGGTAATTGATGTATTAACTGCCGAAGATGCTATTGTTGCCGTAAGCTATGCTGATAAGGAAGGTAACCCTAATGTGATTGGGTGTAAGTCGGTAATCCTTGCCACGGGAGGCAAGTCATATCCAGCTACTGGATCTACGGGCGAAGGGTACGAACTAGCCTCAAAATTAAAACATACCATAACGCCCTTGCTACCCTCGTTGGTTGGTGTTGAAACAAAGCCGTGCTATAAGTTTAGTCGTAACTTATCCCTCCGAAATGTTAATCTTGCTGTTTACATCGAAGGTAAGAAAACTGATGAGGAGTTTGGTGAAATGGAAATTACACCATATGGTTTTAATGGCCCAATTGTGCTGAGGTTGAGCCGTAAAATTGTTTTTGCATTGGCCAAAGGAAGTAGGGTAGAGCTGGAACTCGACCTTAAGCCAGCCCTAAGCCATGATAAGCTTGATGCTCGAATTCTTCGCGAGATTGACGAAAACCCACGCATAGCCGTGGCCGATTTGGCCAGTAGGCTTTTGCCCCGTGATTTAGCCCTGGAGATGATTGATGAGCTGGGTTTGGCAGCTCAGAAAAACTTGGGCCGATTGACCGCCGAAGAGCGAGAATCGATTCGGCATTGGATTAAGGAACAGCGTTTTGTTGTTACTAACCAACGATCATGGCCCGAGGCCATAATAACGGCTGGGGGTATTTCGCTTAAAGAGGTGAACCAGAAAACAATGGGATCGAAGAAGGTTAAAGGACTCTATTTTGCAGGAGAACTACTCGATTTGGATGGCTCTACTGGCGGATATAATCTACAAATAGCCTACTCAACTGGTTGGATAGCGGGGAAAAGCGCAGCTGAGTATGTGAGCCCAAAGTAGCATTAAGCTACCTTACAAAAAAATCTAGCATCAGCTCGCCATTTAGGTAACCCTTAAGCCGGTCGCCAATGGCAACAGGACCAACCCCTGCCGGAGTGCCAGTGTATATCAAATCGCCAATTTTTAGGGTTGTGTATTTGGATATGTGGGCAATTATTTGGTCGAAATTAAATATCATACCTCCACTATTCCCTTTCTGAACCAGTTTGCCGTTCTTCTCAAGCCAAAAATCCATATTGGCTAGGTCAGCAAAATCGGCTTTGCTTTTGAATGCGCTAATGGGTGCTGAGCCATCAAAGGCCTTGGCAATTTCCCATGGTAATCCTTTTTCTTTGCAGTCTCGCTGTAAGTCACGGGCGGTAAAATCAATTCCCAGACCAATCTCGGTATAGTATCGGTGAGCAAAACGCTCCCCAATGTTGCGGCCAAGCCTACAAACCTTTAGCACAACCTCCAGCTCGTAATGTATTTCGTTGGAGAAGTTGGGGTAGAAGAAGGGTTGGTTCTTACGTAGCAGGCAGGTATCGGGTTTGAAAAAGAACACGGGTTCACTTGGCACACTTGAATTCATCTCTTTTACATGGTCGGCAAAGTTTTGCCCAATGCATATAATCTTCATCTCTCGACTTGTATATTATTAAGGTAAATGGCCATTTTGTATTGATGGCAAAAGTATGCTATCTACAGAAATTATACAACAAGCAATTTTTTGTACTCATTACATTATCGTTAATAGAAAAAATGTACATTTGAAAAACTAAAATCTTAAGCTATGAAGTTGATACTACAAACCACGGCCGTTTTGTTGTTTGCATTGATATCATTTGCAAGTATCTCGCAGGATGCAAAAAGTGAACCTAAAGAAGAGAAAGTAAAAACCGGCTGGAACTTTGGTGGATTACCCGTTGTTTCGTTCGATTCCGATTTGGGCTTTCAGTACGGGGCTTTGCTAAACCTATTTAACTATGGCGATGGAAGCATGTACCCCGACTTTAAGCATAATCTTTACCTTGAATGGTCTCGGTTTACCAAGGGCAGCGGCATAAATCGAATATTTTTTGATAGTAAGCAGCTTATTCCGGGTATTCGATTCACCTCCGATTTGAGTTACCTTACAGATAGAATGTATGATTTTTTTGGGTATAATGGGTACGAGTCAGTTTATAACGCTCCTTGGACCAATAGCGACGAACCCGATTACCTGTCGCGTGCATTTTATAAGTACGATCGTAAGCTGTTTCGGTTTGCCATCGACCTGCAGGGGAAACTTCCCATTGAGAACTTTGGATGGGCGGCAGGTGTTTGGTTTCTTAATTATAATGTGGGATCGGTTGATATTGACAAGCTGAATGAGGGTAAAACCGAGGATCTGCTTCCCAGCATACCAAGCTTGTACGATCATTATATCAACTGGGGATTAATCTCGCCCGAAGAAGCTGAAGGTAGTTTTGTGTCTTACATCAAGGCCGGCGTTGTATACGATACACGCGACAATGAGCCCAATCCCAACCGCGGAATGTGGACCGAGGCTGTTTTTACCTATGCCCCCTCATTTATGGGGATTGGCAGTAACTACCAGCATATGAAGTTTACCCTTACCCATAGGCAGTATTTCACCCTTTTCCCCGAGCGGTTAACGTTTGCCTATCGCTTGGGTTACCAGGGAACCGTTTTTGGCGATGTTCCCTTTTACCTTCAGCCCAATATCACAACCCTAATTTTACGAGGATCAACCTCCGAGGGGTTGGGTGGTGGTAAATCGCTACGTGGCGTAATACGCAATCGGGTGATTGGCGACGGCGTTGCGTGGGCAAACCTAGAAATGCGGTGGAAGTTTGTGAAATTCCAATTCATTGGGCAAAACTTTTACCTATCGCTCAACGGTTTTGTTGATGGAGGACAGGTAATAACACCAGTTAAGTTCAACACAAGCAATGTTGATTGGGCCAGCTACGATTGGCAAACCCCCGACAGAACCCTTACACAGGATGACATTTTTGGAAGCGATAGCGAATCGCTTCACTTGAGCTATGGAGCCGGGCTAAGAGTTGTCATGAACCGAAATTTCATAGTAGCTATTGATCATGGCCGTCCATTCGATGACCGCGACGGAACAAGTGGCACCTATATTGGGCTGAATTTTTTGTTCTAGAACTTATCCCAAATGATATAAAGGAAAAGGCGCCCTCGAGGGTGCCTTTTCCTTTATATAAGCGATTCTCATCCCGAGTTTCTAGTAATAATAGATAAATCCTATAAAATATGCCGAGCAATTTTCATTAAAAAAAAGTTATTAACGGCTAGTGTTTCAGCGATGTTTAATATGAAAGTTTATTAAAGAGGCTCAAAAGTGAACAGTAAAGGGTTTTCTAGCCGTGTTTCTGTGCGACACAATTTTGGATTTGTTGAATAGTTTCAGATTATTTTATTTAACATATATAAAGACAAAAGTCATTTTATTTAAAGAATGTTTGCATCTTAAAATATCATTTTTTAATTTTCAATTGTAATTAACATTAATTAGCTCTATTAGTAAACCTAAAATTTGTTCTATGAAAAGACTATGCGTATTCCTTGCATGCTTTGTGTTTGTAGGTGTTAACATCTTACAGGCACAAACGGTGCAAATTACTGGTACAGTTACCAGTGCCGAGGATGGTATGCCCATACCCGGGGCATCAGTACAAGTTAAAGGAACTACCATTGGTGTTGCCACCAATGCCGATGGTTATTATTCCTTAGCTGTTCCTCAGAATGCAACGGTTTTAACCTATGGCTTTTTGGGATTTAAAACCCAAGAGGTTGAGATAGGTGGCAGAACCGTTATTGATGTCGTTCTTGAGTCTGACATGCTTGCTCTTGAAGAGGTTGTTGTAACAGCCTTGGGTATCTCACGTGAGAGAAAATCGCTGGGTTACGCAGTGCAAGATGTAAAGGGCGAAGAACTCACAATGGCCAAAGAGGTCAACATTGTAAACTCACTTACCGGAAAAGTAGCAGGTGTTCAGATTACCAATGCGAGTGGAGCAGTTGGTGCTTCGTCCCGTATTGTAATTAGAGGTAACTCGTCGTTTGGCAACAACCAACCGCTGTGGGTTGTTGACGGGGTTCCCGTTAGTAACGCTTCTACAGCGGTATCGCAATGGGGTGGCACTGACTTTGGTAACGCAGCTATGGATATTGATCCCGAAAACATTGAGTCAATCTCTGTGCTTAAAGGAGCAAACGCTGCTGCACTTTACGGGAGTAGAGCCGCCAACGGAGTTGTGCTAGTGACAACCAAATCAGGTAAATCAAAAAAGGCAGGCATTGGGGTATCCGTAAATACGGGAGTTACCTTCGATCAGCCTTACCGATTTGTACGTTATCAGAACTCATACGGACAAGGATTAAGTGGGAGCGAATACTATTACATTGCTTCTGGTGCTAAGAGCGCCGGGGTGTCGTACCAAGATTTTGCCGATGGCACTTGGAATGGTAACTATGGATTTAGTTACTACGATGGTAATAATGGCGGTGTGTACGATGGTGTTGACGAGAGCTGGGGCCCTAGGCTTGATATTGGGTTAAATATTCCTCAATTCAATAGCCCACTTTCTGATCCAAACGATCCGGATACTCGCCAAGCAACGCCATGGGTATCGAACCCCAACAACGTGAAAGACTTTTTCCAACTAGGTTCTACCTATGATTTTAATGCTAACATTACCTCAAACACTGAAAAAAATAATATGAGGTTATCCCTTTCGAGCCAAAGTTCAAAGGGAACTATCCCCAATACTGATCTTACAAAGTACACCATTTTCTTTAACGGAACTCAAAATCTTACCGATTGGTTAAAGGTTAATGTTGCGGCTAACTATGTAAATAATAGTAGCGACAACCTGCCTGGTCAGGGATATGATCCAAATAACCCAATGCAATCTTTGGGAGGATGGTTTGGCCGTCAGGTTGATATGAATGATCTTGAAGAAAACTGGCAAACGTTCAACGTTTTTGGTAATCCATACAACTGGAATACTAACTACCACAATAACCCCTACTGGACAACTGGATACAATACTACTAGTAGAGATAGGGACAGAATATTCGGTAATTTTAATATGACAGTAAACTTTACCGATTGGTTGAGTGCTACCGCTCGAGTGGGTATCGATTACTATGCAGAGCGTCGGAAGCATGTTGAGTACACCCGTTCAATCGATTATCCCTATGGCTTTTTCTGGCAGAACAATAGAACTGATGCAGAGTTTAATGCTGACCTGACCTTAAATTTCAATAAAGAATTTGGAGATTTTTCTGTTAATGGTTTTGTTGGTGCTAACTCACGCCATTCTGAGTACCATTACTCATTACTTCAGGCAAGTGAACTTACTGTCCCAAATCTATTTACAATTGGTAATATTCAGGGGAATCCAACAACTGGAATGTATGATGAAATGCTAGAGACAAACAGTGTTTTTGGACAAGCCAGTATAGGTTGGAAAAATGCTATTTACCTTGATGTTACCGCTCGTAACGACTGGAGTTCTACCTTACCTCAGGATAGTTGGAGCTATTTCTACCCATCGTTTACAGGTAGTTTTATTGTCACCGAGTTTCTTGATGTAAACCCCGACATTTTATCATTTGCAAAAATTCGTGGAGGTTGGGCGCAGGTAGGTAATAGTACTAACCCTTACCAACTTTCTTTTGTTTACGAATCGAATGATCCGTATAATGGTGTTACACCTTTCTTCACTACCCGTACTTTACCCCCAGTTGGTCTTAAGCCCGAATCAACCACCAGTATTGAAGCAGGTGTTGATTTAAGGTTCCTTAACAACCGAATTGGTCTAGATGTAACTTATTACGATATGGTTACTACCGACCAAATTCTTACAGTTAACGTTTCTCGCTCGACCGGTTATGGTAGTATGCTTATCAACGCTGGTGAGATTGAGAATAAAGGTATTGAAGTTCAGCTTAATGGCGATATTGTGAAGACAGATGCTTTTAGCTGGAATATGGTTGTGAACTGGGCTAAAAACTCCAACATGGTTAACGAACTTTATACCGACCCTGTTACAGGCGAAAAGGTAGAGGCTTACCAAATATCCTCTTCATGGAACGGTGTAACCATAGAGGCTCGTCCAGGTAAACCATTTGGAGTGATCAGAGCAAACGGCTTTTTACGCGACGATAATGGCAACAAAATAATTGGATCTAACGGATTGCCTATACCCGCTGAGACACCCCTTGAGGTAGGTAATATCACTCCCGATTGGACCGGAGGTATTAAGAATACATTCTCATACAAAGGTGTTTCGTTAGGTGTGCTAATCGATGGCCGTTTTGGTGGCGATTTGTTTAGTGTTTCCGATTGGTTTGGTGCTTATGCAGGGTTAACTGAGGAAACAGCAGCTGATGGAATCCGTGAGCATGGCCTAGTGGTTGAAGGTGTTAACGAAGCAGGTGAACCAAACAACGTGGTTGTTTCGGCAGCATCATATTACGGAGGTTATTGGGGGCTTGAAGAGTACTCAATTATTGATGGTTCATACATAAAACTCCGCGAACTTACCCTGACCTATAAATTACCAAAAACCTTGACAAATAAAATAGGCTTTATTCAATCTGCCTCAATCTCATTGGTAGGCCGTAACCTAGGCATACTTTACACCCACCCATCAAACGATTTGGGCATCGATCCCGAAACTGGATTTGGGGTAACCAACGGTGGTATTGGTTTAGAGCAATTCCAATTGCCAACAGCTCGCAACCTTGGGTTTAAGTTAAATTTCAATTTCTAAAAACTGTAAACTGATTACAATATGAAAAAGATAATTCAAATCATATTTGGTGGCGCTTTAATTGGGTTGCTTTTCCTTGTTTCCTGCACTAAGGATTGGGAAGAGATGAATACCGACCCAAATAACCCCACAATTGTTCCAGCCACAAACTTGTTGGGACAATCCATAAGGTATTTTGCCGATAACTACTACGATGCGTGGTTTAATATGAACAATACAGGAACTTATGCCGGGCATCTTGGTAAAATACAGTATCTTGATGAATCTCGTTACTTTGAAAGAGAAAGTTCAATAAATAATTCATGGACTTACTTGTACTATACAGCTAATGATTTGGAAAGTGCCAAAAAATTGGCATTAGAGGAAGAAAACCTAAACTTATATGCCGCTGCACTAACTTTTCAAACATTTGCCTTTAGCATCGGAACCGATAGCTGGAGAGATTTACCCTTTTTCGATGCTATTAAGGGAGATAAAGGCATTGTTAATCCAACCTACAATACTCAGGAGGAGATATATCCTGCCCTTCTAGATAGCTTAAAAAAGGCTGGTGATATTTTTGCTGATGGTAACTTAGGTAACACAGGAAATGGCGATTTCTTATTTAATGGCGAAGTGGAACTTTGGCAGCGTTTTGCCAATTCTTTACGCTTAAGGCTTGCAAATAGAATTGCTAATGTGTCTAATACAGGTGTAACACATATTCAGGATGTTCTGAATAATATCACCACATATCCAATTATTGAAAGCAATGATCACAACGCATTTCTATACTGGCCAGGTTCATCACCATATAAAGAGCCTTGGATGGAGGATTCAGAAACTCGCGATGACCATGCAGTTGGTTCATACCTTATCGATTACATGAACTCTACAAGCGACCCAAGACTACCCGTATATGCAAAACCAGCCACTTCGGATGGGGTTTATAGAGGTGTGATTCCTGGAGTGGGTGATGATAACCTTGGTAGCATTGCACAGTACAGCCGTATTGGTGCTCGTTTCAGAGACGATGCTACTGGTTTTACTCCATTCATGAGGTACTCAGAGGTGCTTTTCATTATTTCCGAAGCAGCTCACAATGGCCATACTTCATATATGACCGCTACTGCAGCCTACAATGCAGCAGTTCTGGCATCGATGGACGAGAATGGGGTCGATGGTGAGGCATTCCTAGCATCTGTTCCTTTTTCTGAAACCAATTTGTATTATCAGAAATGGGTAAGCCTGTTTAAGCAAAGTCATGAAGCTTGGGCAGAATGTAGACGGCATGATGTACCCGTAATGACTGCAGCTCCTGCAGCACGTTTTGAGGGACACAACCGTCCACCTTTCCGCTTTGCATACCCCACCAATGAGGCAAACCTTAATGGTGCTAATTCTGCTCCGTTTATGGAAGAGGTTACCGACCGTTTCTGGGGCAAAAAGATGTGGTGGGACGAGAGATCAGGTGTTAATTAATATTTAAACTATTCTGAATATGAAAAAGATACTATTATTTGCATTTAGCATATTTGCCCTTGCAGTCGCATTTAATGCATGCGAGGAAGCTGAGGATCCGTTTTACACTGGGGTGACAATTTATGTCGATAAACTCCATATGTATCCTCTTGACGCAAACTATGAGGGTAACATTGAGGTTTCCAGTACTGATGTTTCTACCCTAAAGGTTTTCAAAGCATCTACAGAGGTTGGTACTGCAACAGTTTCTGGTGGTAAGGGGGCATTTTCAGTTCCAAAATCGAACCTTTCCGAACTCGTTAAAATTGGCGATAAGGTTACCCTTAATTTCCAGGTAGATGGGTCTGATGGTTTAGCCTCTCGCAATAGGTCGGTTTCCCTAAACGACCCAGTTGCTGTTACTGCACTAAAAAACATCTTACCAATTGATACTACCATAAAGGTGGAATTCAAAATTAAGGACGACTGTACTGCACCTACCACTGTAGTAGTTACTCAGGCCGTTAATAGTGAGGATCCAGTTACAGTTACTCCTCAGGGCTCACTTACCGATGGTTGGGTAGATGTAGTTATTTCTCCTGATATGAATAAGGACACTCTAACCTTCGCTATTACTTCATCTAACGCCAATGGCTCTGTAGTGTCAAAACATACTCTAATTATCGCGGAGCAACGCGAATGGGATTTTGAAGAGTACGATAGCTTTGTAACCGAGTTTGAGCCATGGACTCTTGTTGATAACGATGAATTGCCAACTTGGACTTTTAGCGCTTTATCATATCCTGGAACAGGAAGTGCTGGTTCATGGACAATCTTCGACTTTGAAGCCACCGATCCTGCCGAGGTAGCTGGTTGGGAAGCTCATAGCGGTACCAAGTATGCAATGTGTGCCAATTCTATACCTGATGGAGCACAAGGAAACGACGACTGGATGATTAGCAAGCCATTTGCAATTTCTGCTGGTTTCAGCGTTTCGCTTTTTGCAAAATCACTCACGGATGCCTACGGCCTTGAAAGATTGGTTGTAAAGGTTCTAGAGCCAGATACTAAGGCAGAAACTGTACTGACACCCGATCCATACCAGGAAGTTCCAACCGATTGGACTAACTATACATTTGACTTGTCTGATTTTGATGGGAAAACGGTTCAGATAATGATTGGGTGCGTATCTTACGATGCTTTCGCACTATTTGTTGATGATTTTGAAATACTTGATGGAGAAGGAAAAAGCCAATATTCGAACAATTTCCAATCGAGTAATTCTGTAACTCTTGACCTGAAAAAATTCAGATAGAGCTAGTAGCTATTTTAACTTAAGGAGTGGTGTTTCACCACTCCTTTTTTTGTCAGATCATTATGGGAAAAATCTATATGGATGGGAGAAATCAAGTTTTATTCAAAGAAAATTATTAACAACAGCATATTTTTAATTAAAATTAAGCAGTAGTTGCATAACAGGAACAATTACAGCTCAATAATTAGCCTTAGAATAATTAAGGAATGGTTGTTTCTATCAAATTATCAACCAAAAATTGATGATTTTTCTCAATCTTTTTGACGATGTATATCAATTTATCTTCGAAATCGTTTGTGTTTAACAATATCATTTCTTATTTTTCACCTGTTTTTTAACCATTATTAGCTCTATTTGTAAACCTAAAATTTGTTCTATGAAAAGACTATGCGTATTCCTTGCATGCTTTGTGTTTGTAGGTGTCTCTTTCCTACAGGCGCAAACAGTGCAAATTACTGGTACAGTTACCAGTGCCGAAGATGGGCTACCAGTTCCTGGTGCCTCAGTTCAGGTTAAGGGAACTACCATTGGTGTTGCAACTAATGCCGATGGACAGTACTCTTTAGCCGTGCCACAAACGGCAACTACTCTTGTTTTTAGTTTTTTGGGATACCAAACTCAAGAAGTTGTTATTAGTGGTCGTTCAGTTATTGATGTCGTGTTAGCGTCTGATGCGCTATCGTTAGAAGAGATTGTTGTTACTGCTCTAGGTATTCGTCGTGAGAAGAAGGCCGTAGGTTATGCAGTACAGGCAGTTGACGATGAGGATATCGCTCGAACCGGTAACACCGACTTACTAGGTGCTATGCAGGGTAAGTTAAGCGGTATCGACATTAAGCCATCCAGCGGTATGCCTGGTGCATCTTCTCAAATTGTTATCAGGGGTGCACGTTCGTTCACAGGCAACAACACTCCGTTGTATGTAGTTGATGGTATGCCAATTTCGTCTACTCCAGCTTATGGTACAGGTAATAGTGTAACTGGTGCCGACGTATCGAGCCGTGCAATTGACATCAACCCTTCTGATATTGAAAGTATCGACGTACTAAAAGGACAGGCTGCTGCTGCACTTTATGGTATTCGTGCTTCCAACGGGGTTATTATTATTACTACCAAAAGTGGTAAGGGAAGACCTGCAGGAAAAGCTGAAGTGTCCATTAATCACAACAGTAACTTTGCTCAGGTTTCTCGCAGCCCCGATTATCAAACTACTTATGCTCAAGGTAGCTACGGAGTTTATTCTCCAACTACTTCGTTCTCTTGGGGACCAAAAATTGAGGATCTTCCCAATGATCCTAACCGTGGTGGAAATACTGAGAATAGTTACACCGATGAGTATGGAATGCAAGAAGGTAAATTCTACGTTCCACAGCTAGCACAAGCTGGTTTAGATCCTTGGGCTGTTCCTACTGTTTACAATAGCTGGACAGACTATTTCCAAACTGCATACTCAATGTCAAATAACATCAACATCTCGCAAGCTACAACAGATGGTAGCTATGCTGTAGGTATTGGTAATACCGAGCAATCAGGTATTGCTTTGGGTACAGGTATGACTCGTTATAACGCGAGGATGAATGCAGAGCGTAAATTAGGTGATAACTTTAAGGTAGGTTCTAGTGCAAACTACTCAAAAACCGATATCGATAAGCTTTCAGGAGCCAACGATGGTTCACTTACAGGTGTGTTAGCTGCACCAAGAAGTTATAATCTTAAGGGGGTGCCTTATCACTACCCAGGTGAGCCCACAAGACAGATCTATTTCCGTGGTGGAAGCTTCGATAACCCATACTGGGTACCTCATAACAATACTTTTAATGAGAAAACCGATCGTTTCTTCGGTAATGCCTATGTTGATTACAGCACTGCTTTAGCAGATAATATGAATTTTAATGCTAGGTACCAAGCTGGTATGGATACATATACTACTCACCTTCAGGATATTTTTGGTTATGGTAGTAGGGGTAATTCAAAGGGTGTTATCGATAACTACGGTGCATCATTATCTACTTTTAACTCTTTGTTCACAACCTCATTTGATTGGGTAATTACCGAAGATTTTGATTTCAATTTAATGTTAGGTAATGAGGTGAACCATAGCAACAGAAAATCATATTCTGAGTCAGGTACTGATTTCAACTTTGCAGGGTGGAACCATATTTCCAATGCAAGTACACAAACTGCATCAGAAAGCCAAAGCCAAAGCCGTACCGTAGGTTTCTTTGGTAACCTATCATTATCATGGAAATCAATGGTGTATTTTAATGCAACAGGCAGGAATGATGTTGTATCCACAATGCCTAGAGGAAATCGTTCATTCTTCTATCCTTCTGCATCATTATCGTTTGTGGCTTCAGAGCTAGATGCCCTTAAGAGCATTTCTTGGTTATCTTTTGCTAAGGTTAGAGCTTCATATGCCGAGGTGGGTCAAGCTGGCAGCTTCTACGAGAACTACTATGTGACTCCAGGTTATGGAGGCGGTTTCTGGATAGGAACACCTTTTCAGTATCCCTATGGTGGTATTAGCTCATATCAGCCTAATTCAACCATGTATGACCCTAACCTAAAGCCACAGAATACTCAATCGTACGAATTTGGTGTGGATTTGAAGTTTGTTGACAACAGGTTTGGGATCGACTATACTTACTCTAAGCAGAACGTTACCGATCAGATTTTCCCAGTGCCATTGGCCGGATCAACTGGAGCATCACAACTAATCATGAACGGTGGTTCTGTTACCACAGATGTTCATGAAATTATGCTTTACGTAACTCCAATTAGAACAAACGACTTCCAGT
>DDWD01000068.1 GCA_002345825.1 Bacteroidales bacterium UBA2295 | reverse complement strand
AAGCGCACATTAGCCCAATGAATGTATTATCCGAGAGAATTTTAAAGGCTGTAGACCGCTCATCATCCTCAATAATAAGCTTCACCATGCCCTGCTCGAGGTACAGTATATGATCGGCTGCAATGCCCTGCTTTATTATGGTTTCATCCTTTTTAAAGCTAACCAGCTGCGAATTGTCAAGTAGGTGCTGACTCTGATCATCCGATAGATAATCGTACCAAGTTTTACGTTTGCTCTCCATAGTATTAATTGCTGCCAGATTTCAGAAAAAGCAATATTACACTTTTTCTTCCATAAAACTACACTTTCATTTAAGTGATTCCCAATACCACTTTACTAGGTTGTTATTTTATTAACAGGTACCTTTGCTATGTAAAGAAAATCAAATAATTGTATAACTAAAAACCCATACTATGTCAGACTTAAAATTTAGAATCCAAGCCCATAAGGCAAGCGCAGCGAAAACTGTTGTTAAGGCACGTAATTTCGAAATTATTGTTGATGAACCCGAAGATTTGGGTGGCACCAACTCGGCTCCAAACCCAGTAGAGTACGTTTTAGCCGCTTTTGCTGGATGTCTTAACGTAATGGGCAACCTTATTGCCAGCGAAATGGGATTTGAGCTGAAAGATCTTAAAATTGATATCAGCGGCACCCTAAATCCGGCCAAGCTTTTCGGTAAAAGCGACGAAGACAGGGCTGGCTACAAGAACATTGTGGTTAAGTTAATCCCTACCTGCGATGCCGACGAAGCAACTCTACAAAAATGGCTTCATGCTGTTGAGTCTAGGTGTCCTGTTAGCGATAACATTCAGAACACCACCCCTGTAACTGTTGAGCTAGGCTAATTCGCTAACATCAACATACACTCCACAACCCCTGCTATTTATTTGGCAGGGGTTTTATTATAACTAAAAACCTAACTCCTCGGCAATAGGCTTAAGGGCATCGAGCGATAGCACAGCAAACTCGCTGATTGGAATTCCAATTATTTCGCACTCCATTATCGTTTCGCGGTTTACCGATGCAGCAAATGCCTTCTCCTTCATTCGCTTTACTATGGATTTGGGCTTTACGCTGCCAATCTTTTTATCGGGGTAAACCAGAGCCGTGGCAAAAACAAGCCCAGTAATGGTTTCGCCTGCGGCAAGGGCGTGTTGAAAAAGAGTAGTTCGTTCCTTTCCAGTAGCCATCTCGTTGTGCATCATTATGGCATCTACAGCCTCATCTGGTAACCCTTCGCTCTTAAGCAACTCTGCACCCTCAAGTGCATGACGTTTCGAGTCACCATCGGTCCACTCCACATCAATATCGTGGAGCAAACCCGCAATTCCCCAAACCTCTTCGTCCTCGCCAAAACGTTTGGCCATGGCACGTAGAACAGCCTCCGAGGCTCGGCAGTGTGCAATCATCTTGGGGTTTTCTATGTGCTTATTAAGCAAATCGACGTAGTACTCTCGTGTATTCATAATAACATTTTTTGTGATGTTGAATCGGTGTAAAAGTAAAAAATCTATTAAAAAACATACCATATTTGCCGACTAAAGCCCCTACTATAGCAAACAATATTCATATCTTAGCACAAAAAAGATGTTCGACGTTTTAGTAAAATCACCTTTCTTCGTAGGACTTAAAAGCGAAGAGCTAGAGGGCATTTTTAAAAAAATTTCATTTTCAGTTAAATCTTTCACCAAGGGCCAAACCATCGCTCAGCGTGAGGAGGAGGTAAAGTTTCTGTGCATACTAGTTGAGGGGACTGTAAAGGGTGAAATGGTTGATTTTTCGGGGAAAATTTTAAAAGTTGAGGAAATTCAAACTCCGCAGCCACTTGCCCACGCGGTAATATTTAGCGATGCCAACAAATTTCCTGTTGATGTAGTGGCCCTTACCGATTGTAAAATTTTGTTCATCCCTAAAGCCGATGTGCTTAGGTTACTCCAAAGCAACGTGATAATTCTAAACAATTTTCTGAGAGCCGTGTCAAACCGGGCACACTTTTTAACTACAAAGCTATGGTTGCTCTCATTTAAAACCATAAAGGAGAAAGTTGCACATTACCTGCTTACAATGGGCAAAAGCGAAACCCGAACCACTATTATCCTACCCAAATCGCATCAGGAGTTGGCCGAGTTTTTTGGGGTTACACGCCCCTCGCTTGCCCGTGTGTTCTCTGAAATGCAAGCCGAGGGCATTATCTTTGTGAATCGAAGAGAGATAACCATACTAAACAGAAACCTCCTACTTAAAATGATTAAATAAGATATTTTATCTAATTGCAACTTTTTTTCACATTGAGCTAAGCGTATTTAAACCAATTTTATACTTTTGCAGTTCACTTACAAACACCATTTACACTATGGCATTGAAAGAAATAATGGCAATTTCGGGTTACCCAGGCCTATACAAGTACATTTCGCAAGGGCGAAACGGGATAATAGTTGAGTCGCTTACCGACGGCAAGCGTAGCCACATCTCGGCAACTGCTAAAGTTAGCGCGCTATCGGATATCGCTATCTTTACTAACGACGGAGAGAAGCCGCTGAGGGAAATTCTGAATAGCATCAAGGAGAAAGAGAATGGTGGTCCTACAATCTCTCATAAATCGAGCAACGATGAGCTCAAGAATTTTTTCTTAGAGGTTGAACCCAATTACGATACGGAAAGGGTTTACACTTCCGATATTAAAAAATTAGTTGCTTGGTACAATCAACTGCAAGGACTGGATATGCTCGACTTTTCGGAGGAAGAAGAAGCAGTTGCAGAAGAAACCGAAGGTAAAACAGAATCTAGTGATGAGAGTAAGGACGAAAAAGTCGCTAAACCTAAAGCTAAAGCGCAACCTAAGAGTGGTGTAGCAAAAGAAAAGAAACCTGCACCGAAAAAAGCCCCAGCTACAAAGGCAAAACCTGCCGGAGATGGTGGTGCAAAAAAATCAACACATCAAAAGAAAGGATAGTTTTTACATATTCATAAAAAAGAGGCTGAATTCTCAGCCTCTTTTTTATTTTGTATCCGCCAAACAAATAATGCCTTGCAAGTTGCAAGGCATTATTTGTTTAAGTTTGCTAGAAGTGTTACTGCTTCTTGCCCTTAGAATCCTTGTTGGCAATATTCTCGCGCATTGAAGTATCTGCCTCAATGTTCTTGAACTTATAGTAGTCCATAATGCCCAGATTACCACTTCTAAATGCTTCGGCCATTGCCTTTGGTATTTCAGCCTCAGCCAAAATAACCTTGGCACGAGCCTCCTGAGCTTTAGCTTTCATCTCTTGCTCTAGGGCAACAGCCATAGCACGGCGCTCCTCGGCCTTGGCCTGTGCAATATTTTTATCGGCATTGGCCTGATCCATTTGTAGCACAGCTCCAATGTTTTTACCTATATCAATATCAGCAATATCAATGGAAAGGATCTCGAAGGCAGTACCAGCATCCAAACCCTTCTCGAGCACTACGCGAGAGATAAAATCAGGGTTTTCAAGCACTTTTTTGTGGGAATCGGCGGAACCGATTGATGATACAATACCTTCGCCTACTCTGGCAAGAACAGTCTCCTCACCTGCTCCACCAACCAGCTGCTTGATGTTGGCCCTAACGGTTACTCTAGCTTTAGCAATTAGCTGAATACCATCCTTTGCCACAGCCGTAACAGGGGGTGTGTTGATTACCTTTGGGTTTACCGACATTTGAACGGCCTCGAACACATCCCTACCGGCAAGGTCGATAGCTGTTGCCATTTTAAAATCGAGAGGAATGTTGGCCTTTTGAGCCGAAACCAAGGCGTGAACAACCTTGGAAACCCGACCACCCGCCAGGTAGTGCGCCTCCAAATCGTTACGGAACAGTTCAATTCCAGCTTTTGTTCCTTCAATCAAAGCTTGAACAATAACACTTGGTGGAACTTTACGCCACCGCATAAGGATTAGCTGCAATAACGAAACCCTTACACCGCTTACCAATGCCGAGAACCACAAGCCTATGGGTACAAAATACAGTAAAATCCATAGCGCGGCAATGCTTACAGCAAAGATTATTAAATAAAAACCAATGTCGCTCATTTTAGTCTATTTTAGGTTTAACAATAACTTTTGATCCCTCGAAACGGATTACAATTACCTTTGTTCTAGGGTCGATATATTCGCCAGTGGATTGTGCTTCAAGTACCAACCCGTTAATTCGCGCTTTGCCCATAGGGGCAAGTCGGCTAATGGAAACCCCCTCATCGCCAGGTTTTATGTTGGTAGTATTCTCCTCTGATGCAATACTTCCAGCTATATTGGTATTGAGCATGAAATTTTTCCAGGTTCTCGACCTTAGAGCCAATACCACTGTCAAGAGGGTAACCCCCACGGTAGTTATGAGTGTAATATGGCCCACCATATTGCCGTGACTAGAGTAAGCCCAGAAAACACCGCCAACGAGGCAAGCTAAGCCGCCAATACCTGCCACAGTAACACCTGGAACAAGCAGGAACTCAACCACAAATAGGAAGAGTCCTAGAATAATTAGAATTATAATCCCTGTCATTGACATTTTTGGGTTAGGAATAAATGTTACTAATTTGAAACAATGGTGGCAGAAAGACCACGGCGTAAAAGTTCGTCTTTTAAGGGCTTAAGCTGGTTGTGCTCACCCGATTTCACATCGCACTTCCCCATGTGATGAGCAATAAGAGTGCATTGTTCGGCTTGCAAGTGATTATGTTTACACACCTCCACAAGTGTATCAATTACAAATTGATACTCATTTACATCATCGTTAAAAAGAATCAATGAGTGAGTATTCTGAATCTCTAGATCAAAATTTTTACTCTCATTGGGTTTAACCGAAGGTTTCTTTTCCATCTTGAAGACTATAAAAAACTGATGCTAAGATATTAATTATCTACATCAACGGCAACAACAATAGCGCTTTTTATTCCACTGGCTACCAAATTATCTTTAATGCGAGTAGCCTCGTTGGGATCGGTATACGAACCAATCGAATAAAGGAAACCTCCCTGGTTATCAGGCTTTCGCACTATATCCTTACCCGGAGCAAGAGCTCTAATGGTTTGAAGCATATCTGCAGGTAGCCGGCCAACATATCCTCCCAGCTGAATAACGTAAAGTTTCCCATCTTCCTCTATGGCTATCCGTGTTGTATCGGGGGCGGATGTGTTAGACATAGTTGGAGTAGATGCTTCTAACCCAGATGCTCTAGTTAGTGTAACAGAACGCCCATCGTGCCATGCCACTATAAATGCATCTTTAAAACCTAACGAACGAACCTTAGGCAATGCCATTTCAGCTTCATCTAGCTTAGTAAATAATCCTGCGTAGTATTTGGTTACCTTCCCATTGCTCAAAGGCTCGGCTGTAATTGGGGTCATCCCCTTAAAGGTATCGTAACTAATTTGCTTGCTGAAAGCAGCTAGCTGAATTTTATAAACGAGTCCATCGGGTAACGGGTTGTGCTGAGGTATTGGATTATCGTTTGAGTAAGGCGTTTTATCGAGAATTTGAAATGGTGGATCCTTATCGGGTTCAAAATCAAACTCTTGGGTGGTAATAGGCTGATCATCTATTTTTTGAAGATACACCTTTTTATCGGATTGCTGGATAATATGGCTATCTTTTTCAACAGTTGCCCTCTCGGTTTGATTCGAATTTGGCAGAGTATGTCCAAAGATATTCTGCTCCAACCGATACACTTTGCTCAGCAGTTGCTGTTCGAAAAGCTGCATTTCCCATAGCTTGGCAAAGGCAATCTCAAGACGTACCACTGCCAACTCTTCCAGCAATAGAGCCTCATACTCCGATTCGTCAACTGACTCGGGTGTAGCGTTATTGCGAATCGCCATGGCCGACCTGAAGTGGGTATTGGCTCTATCAATTTCATTCTTTATTTTCAGGTTACTATTTGCTCCCGCTTTGATTAATGCTACTGAAATGCAATCATTATAGAGTTTTTTCTTTCCTCCAATATGACTGCCCATTAGGTTATTAAACTTCTGTAACAGGGTGATATATTCTCCGTAAAGGGCTTCGTATTCTTTGGAGTCTACCAAGTTTTCATCCTCGACATCAGCTAGTTTTATTTGTGCCGATTTTATCTTCTCGCGCTGTTGTTGAAGTTGGGGCTGAATTCTTTCGAGCTTAGCAAGTTGACTCAGTTCTTCGATCTGAAAAACGGTTGGTGCATATTGCGCCTGGTACAAATAATCGGGATGATCAGTTGTGAAGCTGGAGCCGGGTTTGTCAATTGGCCTCCGTTTTCCTGTCAGGTAATCCTGCTCTATTTGGCTTGCTTTGGCAAAATACAGGTCGGCATTTCGCTGTGCTTCAAGCAGTTTATCTTCAACGTCAACAACTTGTTTCTCTAGATTTCGTCGAGCTTCAGCGGTGCTGATATTATCGAAACGGGCTCGCAAATTCTCAAGCTTCTTTCGTAGCGAATCGGCTAGCATTTGCTGTGCAAAACCGTTGGCCAAGGCACGGGTGTACTCAGGATCGTTCTCCACCACGCTAAACGATGCGGTATTGGGTTGTTTAGGCTTAGCGCCCACCTCTGATTCATCCTCTGCAACCGAAGGTAAAACTAATCCCTCTGCATTTGGGTTTAGCTGTGCAATCTCTTGAATGGTTTCGATTGAACTAATTGTACGGCGAATGGGGTTTTTATCAATCTCTACCAGCACTACATTAGCACTATCAGCCAAGTTGGTTCGTTGCGTTACAAAAACTGCCATTTGCTCATCCCTATCGGACACATAGAAGAAATCATCATAAGGAGAACTGATGGGAAAACCCAAGTTTTCGGGGGTACTCCATTGTCTGGCAGATGGATTGTATACACTGCGATAAATATCGTACCCTCCCATACTATAGTGCCCTTTGGATGCAAAGTATAGGGTTAAACCATCGGGTGATAAATAGGGAAAATCCTCATCGAGTCTAGAGTTTATCACATCACCCAGGTTCTGTGGTTTACTCCAAAAACCATCCTCAAGCATCTCTATCAGAAACAAATCCTTGCCGTACAATGTGGTTGCCCCATAACTCGAGTACACAATCTTGTCGCCGGGCTTGGGGTTATTAGGGTAAAATATGTATGATATATGATTTTCATCTACATCGTACTTAGTCCAAAGATCCTTGGGTGTTTGAATAAATGATCCAGTGGCAGGTTTGGTTACTACATAGCTTGCAAACTCGTCAACGGCAACTAGCTTGTTATCAATTATATTGGGTTGATGTATGTATCTAAGCATAAAGTTTCCATTCTCGCATTGGCTCACCAATTGCTCAATCTGCTGTGCCGAAACAGAAGGGTCTTCGCCATTTACAGTGAATCGGCGGTAGTATGAAATGGCCTCATCAAACTGATAGCTAGCATGGTACGCATAACCCAGATGGTAATACACCAGATTTGGAACTTCGCCGGTTGATGCAAAGCGTAAATGCTCAATGGCCTTACCAATATTATTTGTAGCGTATAAATAGCTAACGCCTAGTTGATAATGATAAACGGGATCTTTCGGGTAAGTTTTAAGTAAATCGTTTAAATATGGCAAAGCCTCTGCGTATTGCTTACTCCTAAAAAGTGAATCGGCAAGCAGTGATTCCTTATCCTGATTGGATTGGGCGCTGGCCGAAAAATCAATAGAATAAAATGAGGCAACAAGAACTAAAAATAAATGGAAGTATTTTTTTGAATAAAGCATAAATTCGATACTTAAAATTTGCCCTAAAATTACATTAAATATTCGAATAAGCCAGAGGTGTACAACATATCACTTATCGTTAAAAATTGATAAAAGGTTTTACTTGAATAATCCGAAACAGTACAATCCTCAATTTACTTTATCTTTGTCTCAACAACCAGCTTATGCGGTTTAATTACGTTTAATACCTCCAATATGCCCAATGCATCATTCTACTACACCGAACGCCAACAAGTGCTTGAATATGAAAAAAAGAGGCTAATCAAAACCTCTCAGCTCTATTTTATACTACGGTTACTCCTCTTCTCGTCCCTAGTAATCATTCTAATTTGGTTTATACGTGCCGATGGAGGAAATATTTCGATGGCTATGCTTACAGTAACCGTATTCGCTATGTTTCTTACCATTATCAGGCTAAACATTAATCTTACCAAAAAGATTCAACATGTAACTAATCGTATCGCCATAAACACCAATGAGTTAAACTCAACACAGCATCAATTCAGCAATTATGACCCGGGTGATCGATTTATGATCCTCAACCCCTCGCTATCTGGGGATTTTGATCTATTCGGGGAGGGATCGCTATTCCAGTATCTCAACCGTTCAGTATCCAGTAACGGTGCCAAGCGAATGGCCCAAAAATTATGCTACTGGGATAAGGATAGCACGAGCATCGAGCTGAAGCAACAGGCCACAGGGGAACTGTCGACTAAGCTAAAGTTCCTGGAAGATTTTCAGGCATTAGGAATGGATATTACCAATAGCGGCGATGAAATTAAGAACCTTGAGGAGTGGTTTAACTCTGCCTACGCAATCAAGGCTGGAGCAAAAGTATGGCTCATCGCATATCCTATCCTTTTCTCTGTTATTATCATTCTTGTTATAGCATCAATTTTACAGGCTTCTATTATTATTTTCCCCGTTATTTTTGCCTTTTTGGTTGTAAGTAGATTTAAAAGAAGGGTGGATGAGGCCCACGATAAGCTGGGCAGAAGCGCAAAACTTTTCGAAATGTACTCATCTCTAATGGAGCTAATGGAGAATGAGAAATTCGAAAGTACATACTTAAAAAATTTGCAGAACCAATTCGTAAGTAAAACAGGCAAGGCCAGCTTGTCGATTAATAGGCTTTTTGTGCTGCTAAATCGATTCGATTATAGATATAATATCCTAGTAAATATACTATTCAACACCACTGCACTATTCGATTTGCAAATACTATATCAACTTGAAAAATGGAAAAGGTTGCATCGGCATAGGGCTGCAGAATGGTTTAAAACACTTGCCGAAATGGAGGCGCTAGTTGGCTTTGCTCGATTTGCATTTAACAATAACGATTCGTTAACCTATCCCAAGGTGCAAAACCAACCATTTGGCATAATCGCTAAGCACCTAGGTCACCCTTTAATTCCAGCCAGTAGCAGGATTAGTAATGATATGGAGTTCGTGGGTCAACCCACAGTTGTTGTTGTTACGGGTGCAAATATGGCCGGCAAAAGTACATTCCTACGAACCATTGCTGTAAACCTAATCCTTGCCCATAATGGAGCACCCGTATGCGCCAGTGAGTTCAGTTTTTCTCCCTGTGATATTGTTTCGAGTATTAATATTCACGACTCGCTGGCGCAAAACGAGTCGTACTTTTACGCCGAGTTGCTTAGGATTCGGCAGATTATCGATCACGTATCGCAATATCCCAATACGCTGGTGGTTCTTGATGAAATTTTGCGGGGAACTAATCCTAAGGACAAGCAGATGGGCTCTATGGGGCTGATTGAAAAGCTTATCAAGCTAAACGCTTTTACCCTGATAGCTACGCACGACCTAGCCATTGGGCAGATGGAAGAAACTTATCCTCAGATTGTGCAGAATAGATGCTTTGAGGTTGAATTGGAAGACGACCAGCTGATTTTCGACTACAAGCTTAAGGATGGAATCAGTAAAAAGCTGAACGCCTCATTCCTCTTGAAAAAAATGGGAATTATTGATTAACGCAATTTTGTTAGTTTTCCCTTAGAACATACTCATCGTACTCAATTTCGAAGCGCAGCTTGTGACGCGACTCCTCTTGTGCCAGACCCAAAAATAGCATTTCATACTCATTGCTTGGGGCTTGCTCCGAGAGCTTCATATATAACTTAAAAGCAGCCTTTTCGCGCTTCATAGCCAGTACCAGCGCCTGCTCGTATGTCATTTCGGCTGTTGGCTCAACTTTTACAACATAATCGGAAATTTTTAGGTCAGCCACTTTTTCGTTGGGTAGAGAGAAAATGCCCTCCTCCTTTATTTTTGCTAGGCGAGCCTTATGCCCAATCTCCTCCTTGGCAAACTGCTCAAAGGTATCGCGCATATCGTCGGTACGAGCCGACTTGGCAAGCTGGGTATAAAAATCGACAGCTTTTTGCTCGTTCTCCATGGCAAAATCGAGGATATCATTTGTGTTGGTGAATTGGTTCATATTTGTGTTGGTTATTGGTTATTGGTTATCAGTTACTTGTCTCGTAAGAGCAACGCTCTTTGTTGCGATGACGAGATCAGTTCCCCTGTCTGTGAGATTGACCTTACAGCCTAAAAAGGTCCCTTCCAGAGGCAGGTAAGCTGTCAGCGTCTAAATTGATTGAATGATTAATTGGTAGATTAGTTTAAGGTTAATAATTAAACTGATTTTCATTTAAACACATAGGAAACATAGATTTTCGCATAGACACATAACGCAATCAAGTAAATCATCCAACCAAGCGCACTCCCACAAAATAGACTTCGGGACAGGTCTTGCGAGCTTGCCTGTCCTGCAAACAGGTTCAATCAACCGATCGAATAATGCACTATCATTCAATCACACTAAACGGTCACTTCGACATGCTCTGTGACCATAACTAATCAGACCAAGGTTGCTTCGACAGGTGGTCAGTGAGTTTATCGAACTGCTCAGCAACCATTCAACCTGCTTGTCGAAAATGACAGTCAAGCAACCTGCTGGCAAGCAGGGTCAATCAACCGATCGAATAATGCACAATCATTCATTCACACTAAACGGTCACTTCGACAGGCTCTGTGACCCTAGCTAATCACTCCAAGGTTGCTTCGACAGGTGGTCAGTGAGTTTATCGAACTGCTCAGCAACCGTAGCCTACTCACACATATCAACAATGAACCTTTCTGCTAATAAAGTTCAACCAATCAACTAACCAATCAACTAACCAATCAACCAATCATTCATTCATTCAATCACTCCCTACTCCCCCAAAGCATCCCCAAACTCCCTATCGAACTCGGCCATTAGGTAATTGCAGCCATGGTTAAACATCGACGTGGAAATTGTGCCTGATGTTATTACAAATGGATGCTTTGTATTTTCATTTGTTTTGGGCAGCAGCGAGAATGCCTCGTTTCGCACATCATCAACATCGGTAAGGCCATTAAAACCAAAGGCTTTAAGCAAATCGAGCAGCTGCTGAATGTTGGTTCGCTCGGTTTTGGGTTTCAGCCCTTGTTCAAACTCCTGAATCACCCGTTGGGTATTGGTAAACGAACCTCCAAACTCGAACCAGAATGATGCGGGCAGAATTAAATCGGCCTGCTTGGCCGTTTCCGTCATAAAGGCATCCTGCACCATTACAAACTCAGCATCGTTCAAAGGTTTTTGAACTTTTTCATTTCCATCGGAAGTGCCCACAGGGTCTTCGCCAAAAATGAGAATGTTATTGAACTCGCTGCTAAAGTAACGGTCGGTAAAGCACTTGTCGTCAATCTTTTGCAAGGAGTTAACTCCCCAGCGCTCTTGTACAGCGCTTGCATAATCTGCATTGTCAATATTCTGAATTCCGATGCCAGTTTTGGGGCGTACACCCATATCGAAAAGTCCCTGCGCATTATTTTTCTCTTTCAGCGCAATAATTCCGCTGGATGTTTTTCCGAGTTTACCCGTAATAAGCGCAAGATTTTTCAGTTCAAGAGCTGTTTGCTGGCTAACCTCACGCTCCGAGAAGATAAGCACGGCATTCATCTCGGCATTAAACCGTTGCGCAAACTCCTCAACGCAAGCACCATTGCAATCGCAAGCGGCTTTGCACAGGTCGTAGTAATTCTCCTTAAGCAGATTTTTCTTGTACTCATCAAAACCCTCGCAGTTATCGCTTATAAACAAGCCATTGTGTAAATTATTTGAAAGTAGATAATGGTTTACCGCACGCACAAAATGGTAGTAGGAAAGTATTTGGATATACTTTTGAGCCTTACGCTTCAATCCAGGCATTTGTTGGGTTGATATTGCCTCGTACGGAACCTTAGCAGAGTTTACCATATACCCAACAACCGGATTGTATCTATCTATCTCCGCTCCAAACAAAAACACACGGCTAGCATCCTTTAGCTGCTCAAACGGTACGTTTTTGTCCGATATATTTGCAAAACCGCTTGCACCGTGCAAGTAGTGGAAGCTATTCACGTTGTTTGTGCCAATAGCAGCACGGGCAAATTTCTGTATTAGATATTGCTCCTCGTTGGTTAAACTTGCTCCTGCAAATACCGCGGTTTTAGTTGAATCAAAAGCCTTAATTTTTGCCTCAATAATTTTATAGGCATTCTCAAACGATATCTCCCTAAACTCGCCATTTTCCTTAACCAAGGGTTTGGTTATCCTATCAGCACGATTAAATATTTTGTACCCAAACTTACCATACATACACAGGTTGCCATCGGCATTAACCATCCCCTTGCCTCCAGTTACCTTCATGATGTATCCACCCCGATGATGGAATGTGAGCTTGCATCCCACCGAGCAGTATGTGCAAATGGTGTCGAACGTATCCATTTTTACAGGGCCGGGCTTAAACGGAACGTTCTCGGTTAGCGCACCGGTTGGACAAGCCGATAGGCACAATCCACAGCTCTCGCAGGTTGTTTCGGTCAGATTCCTGCCAGCCGCAGGCGCCACGTAGGTATCGAACCCTCGCTTTAGCAACGTTAGGGCATTGGCTTCCACCACCTCCTTACAAATGCGAATACAACGCGAGCACAGAATACACTTGTTATTATCTATTTCGATGTAAGGATGTTTGAAGTTCACCTGATACTCATTATGATCACCAGCAAAACGTTCCTGTTCTGCCTCGTAGGTATCGGCGTGCTTTTTCAGGTCGCAGTCAAAGTAGGCCACGCAGCCACACTCCAGGCATCGGGCTGTTTCGTGCAGCGCTTGCTCCTCTGTGTAGCCCAGCTCAACCTCGTTAAAATTGTTACGAATATTAGCCTCAAGCACTGGCATCTCCTCGCGCAACTGATTTTGGTAACGACCAAGGTAATCGTCTGTTTCCTGCTTCTTAAAATTATCCTTCTTGCTTAAAAACTCCTTTTTGGGTGGCTCTACCTCTTGGTTTGAGAGAAACTGATGGCAACTGTGAGATGCTAATTTTGCTTGAGCAATAGCTTCAATTATTGTTGCAGGGCCGGTTACCCCGTCGCCAGCAGCAAAAACCGAAGGTATATCGGTTTGTAAAGTGTTTGGATTTGCCGCAATATCGCCCCATTTGTTTGGCTTAAGGTAGCCTCCCTTTGAGTGAGCATTTATATCATCCAGAAAGTTTATATCGGTTTTTTGGCCAATGGCCGCCAAAATGTAGTCGAACTCCAAATCCTTTTCGGATCCCTCAATGGCAACTGGCCTGCGACGCCCTGATGCGTCGGGCTCGCCCAGCTCCATTTCAACTACGGTGAGCGACTTTAGCTTGCCATGCTCATCCTTATTCACCTTTACTGGGGCAGTGAGGAATTTGTACTTAACACCCTCCAACTTCGACTCGTGTATCTCGATGGGATTGGCAGGCATTTCCTTCTCGGTACGACGATAAACCACCGTAACATCGGTACTCCCGCAACGAATAGAGGTGCGGCAGCAGTCCATTGCCGTATTACCGCCACCCACTACGGCTACCTTTTTGCCTCGAAAATCGTAACGCTGACCAGTAACCTCCATATTTCGTAAAAAATCGATTCCAGAGAAAACTCCCTCGGCATCCTCGCCAGCCGCGCCCAACAGCGCACCACGCTGCGAACCAATGGTGAGTATGGTGGCATCGTACTTATCAGCAATATCCTTATACGATAGGTTATCGCCTAACTTTTTATTGTAGAAGATATTTACACCAAGCTCGGTAACTGCATCAACCTCGCGCTGCAGCAAATCGTTGGGAAGCCTGTACTCTGGAATGCCATAGCGTAACCAACCACCAGCGTAGGGTTGCGCCTCAAAAATATCGCACTGGTGCCCCTTTTGCTGAAGGAAGTACGCTGCTGAAAGACCACCAGGACCAGCCCCAATAATTGCAACCTTTTTTCCTGTTGATGGAGCAACTTCAGGCACAAAACGATTGGGTGAGTTTAAATCGGCATCGGCAGCAAAGCGTTTCATATAGTCGATACCCACTGCTGCTCCTTCGTTAAGCAGATTTCGCCTACAAGCCACCTCGCAGGGGCGCACGCAAACCCTACCGCAAATGGCGGGTAGCGGATTGGTTTCCTTAATAAGCCTAATGGCCTCGCTATACAAACCCTTTTCAATTAGCGAGATATACCCCTGAACATCAACCCCAGCAGGACAACGCTCACGACAAGGCGCAACGCAATCGGCATAGTGATTACTCATTATTAAATCGAGAGCCGTTTTACGAGCCTTATGCACCCGCTCATTATCGGTGGTGATGCTCATGCCTTCGGCCACACGTGTTGAGCATGACGGCTGCAGGTTGCGCTGCCCGTCAATCTCTACCACACACACGTAACACGACGAGAAAGGCTCGAGCCGTGGGTCGTGGCAAAGTGTGGGGATTTCAATTCCATTTCGTTTAGCAACGCTAAGGATATACTCGCCTTTAGTTGCTGTAACGGGCTTTCCGTTTAGGATTATGTTGATTTTGTTGGTCATATCTAGAGTACTGTTGTCGGTTATCGGTTGTCAGTTGTCGGTTGTCGGTTATCGGTTGTTGGTTGTTGGTTGTCAGTTGCCTGTCTCGTAATACAGCTGTTCTTTAGCTGGATGACGAGATCGGTTGTCCCTGCCTGCATTGACAGCCCGCCTAATCACGGTATTCGGACAGGCAGTCAGGCAGGGTTGTTGGTTAGGTTCTCCAATTGCTTTCTACATATTTAATAAACGCATATATCTTTGAACCAAGACAATCAAGTTCAATAACTATCTCAGCCCATCCATTATTTGAATAAACTCTATCTAAAAATTCCGCTTGTGATGTTGCCTCTAGTAGCGATGCTTGGCTATATGTTAAAAACTTAATAAAATCGGCTTTGTATCTGCGCCTTCCGTAACCCTCAACAATAGCATCCTTTACCCCTTGACTAGAACGACGAATTTGACTACCTACTTCAAATCTATCCGGATGTTCAAGAAGAAGAGTTTTCTCCCTAATTTTAAGGGATAGCTCAAAGGCAATCTTATAAATTTCTAGGTCTTTGTAACTTTTCATTACTAACTAAAATAGATAATTAAAAAATTCATTGCCAGAGGATCAACTAAAAACAGACAACAAACAACCCACAACTCCCTCAACTAACTTTAATCGCTTCAAATTTACATCTGCTGTAGCAATCGCCACAATGGATGCAGGTTTCTTGGTTTATAAAATGCGGCATCTTTTTCTCACCCGTTATGGCTTGCACAGGGCACTTTATGGCACACACACGGCAGCCGGTACACTTCTCGGGGTCGATTACATACGTAAGCAACTCCTTGCAGCTGTGGGCAGGGCATTTCTTATCGTAAATATGCGCCTCGTACTCATGACGGAAATACTTAAGCGTGGTAAGCACCGGGTTTGGTGCTGTTTGCCCTAAACCACACAGCGAGCTATCCTTTACCTGATGTGCCAACTCCTCAAGCTTCTCAATATCGCCATCTTCGCCCTTGCCTTGGGTTATGCGGGTAAGAATTTCGAGCATTCGCTTGGTTCCAATGCGGCAAAAGGTACACTTTCCGCACGATTCTTTTTGTGTAAAATCGAGGAAGAAGCGCGCCACATCAACCATACAGGTTGTCTCGTCCATTACCACCATACCACCCGAGCCCATAATGGCACCGGTAGCGGTTATGCTATCGTAATCAATTTTGGTATCAATTAAGTGCTTGGGAATACAACCACCCGATGGGCCACCCATTTGCACTGCTTTAAATTCCTTATCGTCCTGAATACCTCCACCCAGTTTAAAAATAACATCACGGATAGTCATACCCATAGGCACCTCAACCAAACCACCGTGCTTAATCTTGCCCGTAAGGGCAAAAACCTTTGTGCCCTTACTTTTTTCCGTACCATACTTATTGTACGATTGGGCACCATTGAAAATGATGTATGGAATATTAGCAAAAGTCTCAACATTGTTGATATTAGAAGGCTTACGCCACAAACCAGCCTCGGCAGGAAAAGGTGGACGCTTACGAGGCATTCCGCGCTCGCCCTCAATGGATGCAATTAGCGCAGTTTCCTCGCCACAAACAAAAGCACCCGCACCCTCTTTCACGTAAATATCAAGATTAAAGCCCTTAATACCACATACATTCTCGCCCAAAAAGCCAGCCTTACGGGCTTGCTCAAGCGCAATATTTAATCGCTTAATGGCCAGCGGGTACTCTGCGCGGCAATATATCACGCCGTGATTTGCGCCAATGGCGTAGGCGCCAATAATCATCCCCTCGATAACCGAATGGGGGTCGCCCTCGAGCAACGAGCGATCCATAAATGCGCCAGGATCGCCCTCATCGGCATTACAAATGATGTACTTATCGTCCGACTGGTAGTTGCGGGCAAAGCGCCATTTCATTCCGGTTGGGAAACCACCGCCCCCACGACCACGAATGCCCGACTCAAGCACCGTTTCAATAACCTGCTCGGGGCTGATGTTGCCTTCGGCAATTTTGGCAATGGCTTTGTAACCATCACGAGTCTGATACTCGTCGAGGTTTTCGGGATCGATATATCCACAGTTGCGCAAGGCAATTTTCACCTGCCCCTCAAAGAACACCTTATCGGGTACCTCAAACAGATCGGTTTTTACAACGTAGTTCTTTACTGGGTTAAGCCCAAGCACATGGTTTTGAATAATCTCAACCGCTTTATCCTCGGTAACATCGCCGTAGGTGAAAGAGCCATTATCATCAATCACCTCAACCAGGGGTTCGCGGAAGCACATGCCCACGCAGCTGGTTTTTTTCAGCTCAAAGTCGAGCAAATCGGCATTTTTTAGGGCAAGAATTTTGTCGTAAATTTTGCTTGCTCCTGCTGCAATTCCGCAGCTACCCAGACCTACTATTACTTTTGTTTTTGACATTGATGTTATGCTGTTTTTGGATGTTCGATGTTGGATGTTAGATGTTAGATGTTGGATGTTGGATGTTGCCTGTCTCGTAAACTTACGTATTTTGTAAGTTGACGAGAGATGTTGGATTGTTAGGTTTTGTGGTTTCGCTCAACCGATTGAATAAATAGGTTCAACTTTCTTCCAAGGATGTCTAATCGCGATTTTAAATCATTAAACAAATCTTAATTGGTTAATGAACCTGTTTCGTAAAGCGTCTCAAGATGATCAGTAGTTTCAAGCAAGGAGCTAAATGAGTAAACAAGTAGTCTTATCAAATCTTGCTTATATCTTCTACGGCCATAGCCTTCAACAATATTTGCTTTTACCGACTTCATCGACCTCCTTATCTGACTTCCAACTTCATACAATTCAAATTTAGGTAATTCCACCATTGTTACTTTATGGATATCAATCACTAAATCCCTTGACATTATCCAAATATCTAAATCCTTATAACTACTCATCACTGTTGATTTTATCCAAAATCAAATATCCAATATCAATTATTTCTTATTATCATTTATCTTAATATCCTTAATAACCTTTACTGCGCTGGCACCTGTAAGCTTGCCGTAGGTTTCCTCGCCAATCATCATTACCGGGGCAAGCGAACAACAGCCCAGGCATGCAACCGATTCGAGCGTAAAAAGCCTGTCGGGTGTGGTTTCGCCATCGGTTACTCCTAGCGCTTCTTTTATGGCATCGGTTATGGCATCGGCGTTTTGTACATGGCAGGCTGTACCGTGACAAACCTTAATAATATGCTTTCCGGCAGGCTTAAGCCTAAACTGTGCGTAAAATGTGGCTACTCCATACATATCGCTGAGGCTTATACCTGTTTCCTCCGATATCTTCTCGAAAGCAGCAGTTGGAATGTACCCGTAAATACTTTGCGCACCTTGCAGAAGTGGAATTAGGCTACCCTTTTTGCCTTTATATTTTTCAATTAAAGAGTCGAGTAATTTTAGGTCAGTAAAATCATCGGCTAACTCTTTATCTACCTCTTGGTAAACTCTTTGAACTCGCATAAAATACTGTTAGTTGGAATAAAAATCCTTAGAATTTTCTGAAAATCAAAAGTAATAAATATTACCCTACTAAAAAGTCTTACTCTCCATATTTCATTAAGAAAATATGCCTGATCAAATTAATGTGGATCGGAAGGTAAATACAATCCGACCCACATTTAAAAAAATGCCTAGCGCTAAACCGCTCCTTGGGCAATCATTGAATCGGCCACCTTAACAAAGCCTCCAATGTTTGCACCATCAACGTAGTTAATAAACCCGTCCTCTTTTGTTCCGTACTTTTGGCAAGTTTTATGGATATTCTTCATTATGGTTTGCAGCCTGCTGTCAACCTCCTCACGAGTCCACGATAGTCGCATAGAGTTTTGAGTCATCTCTAAACCAGAGGTTGCCACTCCACCTGCGTTAGCCGCTTTACCTGGGCCAAAAAGAATTTTTGCAGCCAAATACACCTCAATAGCCTCGGGGTTTGATGGCATATTTGCTCCCTCCGATACGCAGATACATCCATTTTTAACAAGGGTTTTGGCCTGCTCGCCGTTGATCTCATTCTCGGTGGCACTTGGTAAAGCCACATCGCACTTTATGCCCCATGGACGTTCGTCAGGGAAAAAGTCGCAACCATACTTATCGGCATACTCCTTAATTCGTCCACGCTTCTCGTTCTTAAGCCACATTATGAACTTAAGCTTTTCGGAATCAATTCCCTTGGGATCGTATATAAACCCGTTGGAATCGGAAAGGGTAACACATTTTCCGCCAAGTTCATTAACCTTTTCGACAGTAAACTGCGCCACGTTGCCCGAACCAGAAACAGCAACAACCTTACCCTCGAATGTTTCGCCACGAGTTTTAAGCATCTCCTGTGCAAAGTATACGTTACCATACCCTGTTGCTTCGGGCCGTATTAGCGAACCACCCCAAAGAACATTTTTGCCCGTAAGAACCCCTGTAAACTCGTTCCTAATGCGCTTGTACTGCCCAAACATATAGCCAATTTCACGGCCACCAACCCCAATGTCGCCAGCAGGAACATCGGTATTTGGGCCAATGTGCTTACACAGCTCTGTCATAAAACTTTGACAAAACCGCATCACCTCCTTCTCGCTTTTGCCTTTAGGGTCAAAGTCAGATCCACCTTTACCCCCACCCATAGGCAATGTGGTTAGGCTATTCTTAAAAACCTGCTCAAAAGCCAAAAACTTGAGAATGCCAAGATTTACAGTGGGGTGAAAACGCAATCCACCCTTGTAGGGACCTATGGCGCTATTCATTTCAATCCTAAAGCCTCTGTTAACTTGGATAGTTCCTTTATCATCAATCCATGGAACGCGGAAAAGAATCACCCGTTCAGGTTCACAAATGCGTTCGAGAATACGCTCTTCTGTATAAATTGGATTCTCCTCAATGTAGGGTACAATACTTTCAACAACTTCCCTTACAGCCTGGTGGAATTCTAGCTCGGCTGGGTTTTTGGCTACGATATAGGCCATAAACTTGTTAACTTTCTCTTCGTAAATTGAACTTTTCATAATGTAAATTTTAGGTTAGGTAAACGTAGTTTTTAGTGCTTAAAATTTGAGTTCAATTTAACTCTTATTCGAACACACAACACTGATAACCAATATTTTTCAGATATTTACGGAGTCAACTAGTACGAGTATCACCTAAACACTTTCAGTAAAACACGTAAATATTTTACTTTGCATTGGTGCTAACCAAAAAAGGGCGTATATTGGTTGATTGGGAGTGTATAGCTGTACGGTAAGCCTTTGTTAAAAGTACTATTATGAGTGATAAAGAAACATCGCAAGATGAGTTTTACAAACTTCTGGCTGAAAACAGAGAAAGGCTAAAAGAACTTTCGGCTATTAACCGAACCACATCAATAATTAAGGAAGGCCGAACCGTTGAAGGAACCTTAAGGCAAATTTGCCTAATACTCCCCGATGCATGGCAATTTCCGCAATTTACAGTTGCACGCATCAGGTATCAAGGAATGGAGGTTACCTCGGCCAATTTTAAAGAGACCCAATGGGTACAAAAACAAACTTTTAAAACAATAGATGGGGAAACGGGAGCGATAGAAATTTTCTACACAAAGAAGTTCCCCGAGGAGGATGAAGGCCCCTTCCTTTCAGAAGAAAGGGATCTTATTCAGAATATTAGCAATTTGATTACAGGATATTTGAACTCCATTAAAGGTGAGGATTTTGTTAAGGAAGTTAAGATATCCAAAAAACCTATTGAACAGGAAGGGACCCACTCCCGTAAAAAGCTACTGCAAAAATTTATTAATCAGCACAACTTCGATAGGGATATTTACCATGATCTAATGCCGTTTAAGGTTAAAGAGATTTTGCTAATTGCTAACCTTTACGATGCCTACAACCTGGAGAAAGAGGATAGGGTTACCGATAATATACTGGGCGAATACGCAAAGCTTAGTTTAACAAGTGTTCCTCGAATAACCGGGGTTTCAACCCTCGAAGAGGCGCTTGAGAAGATGGAAGAGAAGCATTTCAATATGGTCATCATCATGATGGGCGCCGACCGGGTTACTCCATTAGAAATGGCCCGAAAGATAAAAGCAGAGTACAGCTACATTGCCCTGTACCTAATGGTAAACAACACGTCGATTCTTAATGAAATGGAAAAAAGCCTTGTGGCTTTCGAGAGCATTGACAAAGTATTTGAATGGAATGGCGATCCAAAAATCTTTTTTTCTATCATCAAGCTACTTGAGGATAAGGTAAACCTTGAAAATGATACACGCATAGGGCTAACCCGAGTAATACTATTGGTTGAAGACTCGCCTCGGTACTACTCGCGCTATCTACCCGTACTGTACAGCAGCATCCTTGAGCAAACCCGTAGGATTATTGATGATGTTAGCACCGATGATCTATATAAAGTGCTACGTATTCGTATCCGACCAAAGATTTTGCTAACGGGCACTTACGAGGAAGCCATTGAGATTTTTAACCGATACAAAGATTACATGCTTTGTGTTATCTCCGATGTGAAATTCTTTCATAAGGGTAAACTCGACGAGAATGCAGGCATAAACCTTATATCAGAGATACGCAAAAGCCTACCTAACCTACCGGTTATAATCCAGTCGTACGAACAATTTAACGAGGAGAAGGTAAAACTGCTAAACAGCAAAATAATAAGTGGATTTTCGGATCCTCTTTTTAAAGATATTGATAATGTAGGCTTTATAAACAAGAACTCCGACAGCCTAATGCAGGAACTAAGAAGCTTTATTAGTAACTACCTTGGGTTTGGCGATTTTGTTTTTAAAAATGCCATTGGACAGCCAGTTGTTACGGCCACCACCATGGAGGAGTTTGAAAGATGCCTGCACGATATACCCGGCGAAAGCATACTGTATCACGCCGAGAAGAACCACTTCTCGCTATGGCTCACAGCGCGGGGCGAGATAAACGTGGCGAGAATAATTCACCCATCTAGCATCAACGATTTTACGGGCCCCGAGGAGATTCGCAACTACCTCCTTAGCACGCTAAAAAAGTATCGACAGGAAAAACGACGGGGCAAAATTGTCAGTTTCGAAACAGCCTGGGAGGTAGACTCTAGCAATATTGTATCTCTTGCCGAAGGATCCATTGGTGGTAAAGGCAGAGGTCTATCGTTCATCAACACACTGCTATACACCTTTGAGATATCGCAATACGTTCCCAACATCAACCTTTACAGCCCCAGAACATCAATAATAGGTGTAAACGAGTTCGAATGCTTTATGCAGCGCAATGGGTTGTACGACAAAGTATTTGCCGAAACAAACTACCAGCGCATAAAGGAGTACTTTCTGGAGGGCACACTCTCCGATCAGCTAATCTCGCGCCTTGAGCGACTACTCCAAATTTATCATCGCCCGTTAGCCATCCGCTCATCAGGATTACTTGAGGACTCGCTAATGCAACCCTTTGCTGGTATTTTCGAAACGTACCTTGTTCCCAACAACAATCCCGATATCAAAGTTAGGCTGAAGCAAACCATGGATGCCATTAAGCTGGTATTTGCCTCTGTTTTCTCCGAAACAGCCCGCAACTACATTAAGGCCGTAAACTTTAAGATTGAGGACGAAAAGATGGCCGTGATAATTCAGGAGGTAGTGGGTACAAAATACGATAATTACTACTACCCTCATATTAGCGGAGTAGCCCAATCGTACAACTACTACCCATTTGGCCATATCAAACCAGATGATGGTTTTGCTACCATAGCACTTGGGCTTGGTAAATATGTTGTGGAGGGCGAAAAATCGTTTCGGTTCTGTCCTAAGTACCCAACCTTAGTTAACTACACCCCCATCGATTTGGTAAAAAACACGCAAACCGATTTTTTTGCCATCGACCTTAGCAAAAAGGATATTGATATGCTTAATGAGGGCGATGAGGCTGGACTTGCAAGGCTTGAACTATTTGAAGCAGAAAGTCACGGCACGCTAAAGCATTGTGCATCGGTTTACAACCCACAGAACAACTCCATTACACCCAGCCTATCACAATCCGGATCGAGGGTGCTTAATTTTGCCAATATCCTAAAGTACAACTACATTCCGTTGGCACAAACCATTCAGATTGTGCTTGAGGTTGTTGAGGAAGCACTCGGTTCGCCATGCGAGATTGAATTTGCCATCGACCTGAATAGGGATAAAGACTACAAAGCCTCTTTTTTCCTTTTGCAGATAAAACCTATGGTTGGGAATTCCGAAGAGTACAAAATCTTACCCGAGAACATAGATTTATCGAAAGTTTTACTTATTTCGTACTGTGGAATGGGCAATGGAAAGATTGATGATTTAACCGATATTGTGTACATACGTCGTGAAAATTTCGACAAGACAAAAACCCCCGAAATGGCCAAGGAGGTTGAATCCATCAATCGACACCTAGTTGAGGAGGGGAAAAAGTACGTTCTAATTGGTCCAGGGCGTTGGGGTACGCGCGATCGATGGATTGGCATTCCGGTTACTTGGCCTCAAATATCGAACGCCAAGGTAATTGTTGAAACGAGCTTTGAGGGATTTCCTCTAGATGCCTCATCGGGTTCACATTTTTTTCACAATGTCATTAGCATGAATGTAGGCTACTGCTCGGTACAAGATGGTGACATACGATCGAGCATTATGTGGGATAAGCTGAACCAGCACCCCGCCAAAACAGAAACGCAGTTCTTTAGGCATATTAGCTTAAAGAAACCTTTCTCAATTCAAATGGACGGGAAACAACGAATTGTGATGGTGTCTACAGAGGAGTAATGCAATAATTTTTGATGATTGTGCATAGCCTCCAAAGTAGGATGTGACCAAATCTGAAAATATTAGTAAAACATAAACAAAAGCTACTTAATGGTTCCAAAATCACCCGATAGCGACGCAGGAAAGTATTATTTTGCCGAGACAGCCTTCGATTTGCTGATGAAGCGACGGATTTTAAACGTGCTTCTTATCTGTAGTAAGTACGATGCTTTTCTGCTCGAAGAGGATGGACGAATTGATGAACAGATATTTAACGAATACGTAACACTCAACCTTCGATATCCCCCCAAATTTTTCCAGGTCAACTCCGCTGCTGATGCTTTTTGTATGCTCGAGAGCAAACCCATCGACCTAATAATCACAATGCTAAATATTGAGGGGATGGATCCATTTAGCCTGGCTAAAAGGATAAAGGAGAAATACCCACTGAAACCCATTGTGGTGCTTACCCCTTTTTCGCGCGAGGTATCGCTCAAACTTAGCCGCGAGGATTTGAGCGCCATCGATTACGTTTTTTCATGGCTTGGGAATGCCCAAATAATGCTTGCCATAATCAAGCTAATTGAGGATACCATGAATGCCGAACATGATGTGAATGAGGTTGGTGTTCAGGTTATTCTGCTGATTGAAGACTCCGTTCGTTACTACTC
>DDWD01000092.1 GCA_002345825.1 Bacteroidales bacterium UBA2295 | reverse complement strand
CGGCATCCTGCTCAATGGCTCCCGATTCACGCAAATCCGACAGCTGTGGTCGTTTATTCCCACCCCTTGTCTCAACCGAACGGTTAAGCTGCGAAAGAGCAATTATTGGTATATTCAACTCCTTAGCAATGGCTTTTAACGATCGGGAAATGGTGCTCACCTCCTGCTCTCTATTGCCTCTGGTATCGGTGGGGCCAGTCATTAGCTGGAGGTAGTCAATTATTATAATTCCCACATCGTACTGGGCTTTTAGCCTTCGGCATTTGGCCCTTAGCTCAAATATTGATAATGCTGGCGTGTCGTCGATTAGGATTTTTGAGTTCTGGAGATCGCCAATTTTTACGGTTAACTGAGTCCACTCCTGAGGAGTTAGCTTGCCATTCCTTATTTTCTCATGGGGTATTCCAGATTCACTCACAATAAGCCTATTAACCAACTGTAGGCTTGACATCTCGAGCGAGAAGAAGGCCACTGGCACATCGTGCTCAACAGCCATATTACGTGCCATTGAAAGCACAAAAGCTGTTTTACCCATCGATGGACGAGCAGCAACAATAACCAAATCGGATGGTTGCCAACCCGATGTCATACGGTCGAGTTCAGAAAAACCACATGGAACTCCACTTAACCCATCCTCGCGTTTGCCGGCCTCCTCCAGATTTTTTAGCGCTTCGTTTACCAGGGTGCTAATGGGCGCCGTTTCGCGCTTGATATTCCCTTCGGCCACCTTGAACAGCTCCATCTCGGAGTAATCGAGCAGGTCATCAACATCAATAGTATCGTCAAAAGCTCTAGTCTGGATATCGCTTGATACCCTAATAAGTTCTCGCTGGATATATTTTTGGGCAATAATTTTTGAGTGATATTCAACATGAGCCGCCGAGCCTACCCTGGAGGTAAGTTGTGCCAAATAAACGGCTCCGCCAACTTCATCCAGCTCCTCTTTTTTGCGAAGTTCCTCGGTAACAGTATAAAGGTCGATGGGTTCGAGCCGAGTTGACAGTTCTAATATTGCGCTAAAAATCTTTTGATGATTTTCTTTATAAAAACTTTCGGGCTTAAGAACATCCAGCACATTAACAACGGCATCCTTCTCTACCATAAGAGCGCCTATTACTGCCTCTTCTATCTCGAGTGCCTGTGGTGGCACTTTGCCCATTTCAAGTCCAGCAATACTAGCTGAATTAGCCTTTTTGTAATTTCCTCTCTTCTCGGCCATTTATAAATATTTTATATGCAAAAATAGGCAAGTTGAATTGCATTTTATAGCAAAACGCCAATGGATTATCAACAAAATTATTTTAGGCTGATAATCACTGCGCTACCAAACACATCAACTTATTGGATATATAGAATAACGTTAGAGGGGGGGATGCTAATCGAAAAGCATTACACTCCTCTTCCCTTAAATACCGTTATCAGAGTGTAAATCATTATTTTAAAGTCTACATAAAGAGACATATTCTCAATGTAAAGCAAGTCGTACTTTAACCGCTCAATCATCTCGTCCACGTTCTCGGCATAGCCATACTTCACCTGACCCCACGAGGTGATTCCGGGTTTCACCTTTTGCAAATGAATATAATGGGGTGCTTTTACAACAATCTGATCGATGTAAAACTGTCGCTCGGGACGGGGACCAACCAGCGACATATCGCCCTTAATCACATTCCAAAAGTTTGGTATTTCATCGAAGCGGGTTTTGCGTAGGAATCGCCCCAGCGGAGTTATCCGTCTATCGTTTTTAGTTGAGAGTGCTGGGCCATTAGCTTCAGCATCTATGTACATCGATCTAAATTTATAGATATGGAAGGGTTTCCCGAACTGTCCCACCCGTTCTTGTGCGAATAGAATTGGACCCTTTGATGTTGCCTTAATTGCCACTGCAATCACCAGGATTACAGGTGAAAGAAGTACCAAGGCTATTATTGCTACAGTAACATCAATGAATTGCTTTAATTTTTGCTGCCAAACAGGCATTAAATCAAATGAGATATGGATTAGTGGGGCACCAAATATTTGCGACATTTTCACCCTACCCGTAAGGAAATCGTACATACTTGGAATTGCTTTAACCGTAGTGTTAAGGAGCAATACCTCGTTCACAACTTTGCTAAGCAACTTACTATCCTTCTCGTCAATGGCCAATACTACCTCCTCAATGTTATGGCTGTGAACAACCTCCCGCAAATTGGAGTACTTTCCCAAACATGGTAACTCATCAACAAGTTGAGGATTTATTTTATTCTCAATGGCAAGAAAACCAACCACCTGATTACCTTGCGTAATCTTCTCATCTCTAAACTCTTTGTAAACGCTATAGGCATTATCGCCATCGCCTACGATAAGGGTAGGAAAGGTAATTCTGCGGGTTCGAATACGATGGGTTGAAATGGAAGTAATAATAAGCCGTGGAAAATAGGTTAGGCAAAACTGAAGTATCAAAAGGGTGAAAAAAAGTTGATAGTAACTCTTGTACGAAGCCACATAATCGTCAAGAAGTAATAAAAAGAAGATGACGACCCCACCCATAATCGTTATGGCAATGGATAGCCCCAACTCTTTAAGCCTAGACCTGCGATAAACATCTCGATAAAATCCTGCAATAAAAAAGAGTGAAACCCAAAGGAATGGGAGTACAACAAGCCCAAGTAGCACATTGGTGTCGAACTCAAAATCAATTGAATAACCAAAAAGTTGAGGTTCAATAACTCCTTTACGGTAATGGTGAAACCACAACCAAGCAATAAACGATCCAATGAAATCGAATATCAAATACTTTGATATTTGAATCTTTTTGTTCACTATACGGTAAGTTTTAAGTGCTCCGAAAATAGTTATTAATGCCCTAAAATACTATTGTATGGCACAAATTGTTTGCAACAAGGCAAAATTTGCATGTGGCCCAAGGTAAAACGTCACAGCCTGCACCACACTTTTTTCACAAGGGTTTAAGCACTATATTTGCAACAACATTTATCAAACATTCAAACACTGCTACAATCCACAATTAATATAGTATGGAGGACACATTTAGACACAAAGGCTTGCGAAAAAAATTGGTTGAAGAAATCCGTACCAAGGGAATTAAATGCGAAAGGGTGCTAGCCGCTATCGACATAGTACCAAGGCACCTGTTTATGGAAAGTGGATTCCTCAATTTTTCATACAAGGACTCGGCCTTTCCCATTGGAGCAGGTCAAACCATTTCGCAACCCTACACTGTTGCATTTCAAACTCAACTACTCGAGATAAAACCTCAAGAAAAGGTTTTGGAAATTGGAACTGGCTCGGGGTACCAAACCGCAGTACTGCTAGAGATGGGTGCGAAAGTTTACACCATCGAAAGGCAGCATGAACTGTATATTAAATCGAAAACATTGCTCGAGCGACTAAACTACACACCCCACTTCTTTTATGGCGATGGTTACCAAGGCAAACCCACGTATGGTCCTTACCATAAAATACTTGTTACAGCAGGGGCACCTGAAATTCCCACAAATCTTATTGAACAGCTTGTTGTGGGTGGCAAAATGGTAATTCCCGTAGGCGATAGTACAGGCCAAAACATGATGCTTGTGGAAAAAATATCGGAAACTGATACTCGAATAACGAACCATGGACGCTTTGCGTTTGTTCCTATGCTAAAAGGTACTAACAAGTAAAAAACAAAACACAATACGATGACAACAGTAAAAACTTTCGTTTTCAATCCATTCCAAGAGAATACCTACGTTATTTACGACGAATCAAAAGAATGTGTGATAGTAGATGCGGGGTGCCATAGCAAGGATGAACAGCAAGCGCTAGTAGATTTTATTGAGAGTAACGAGCTACAACCAAAGCTAGCAATCAACACCCACGGTCATATAGACCATGTGCTTGGCAATGCCTTTGTTAAAAGTACCTTTAATGTTGATATTGCAGGAAACCCTGAAGATCTTCCGTTAATCCAGATGGCACCAACTCAGGCTTTGATGTATGGATTGTCCATCGACGATGTACCGACCATAGACAAAAACCTTAACGAAGGTGATGTGGTTGAGTTTGGGCAAACCAAGTTCAAGGTAATCCACACTCCAGGGCATTCTATGGGATGCATATGCCTGTACAACGAACCCGAAGAATACATAATCTCTGGCGATACCCTTTTCAAAGGTTCCATTGGACGAACTGACTTACCGGGTGGAAGCTACGAGCAACTTATTGATAGCATTAAGAATAAGCTGCTGCCAATTAGCGCTAGCGTTAAGGTTTATCCTGGCCATGGCGAAACAAGCACCATTGGATGGGAGAAAGACAACAACCCATTTCTTGCATAAATTCAAATCACAACACTTTTTACTTACTATTTCAAAAAACCAACCATCATCATATAAAGATTTGTAAGCATTTTTCTACTTTTACACAAAATTTGAAACTAACGCAATCGTTTTAAATCTGTATCACAATAGTAATAACCAAGTAAAAAATTGTATATATGTCAACCGAACGCTTTGTATCACGCCACATTGGACCCCGCGATAGCGAAATTGACGAAATGTTAAAAGCTGTTGGGGTAAAATCAATTGATGAACTTATTGACCAAACCGTCCCCAAGGGAATTCGAATGGAAAAGGCATTGAACTTACCCGTAGCCCTTTCGGAAAGTGAGTACTTGGGAAAAATTAAGTCGATGGCATCGAAGAATAAGGTGTACCGTTCTTTCATAGGTATGGGTTACTACGGAACACATACCCCATCGGTAATCCTTAGAAACATTTTCGAAAACCCAGGCTGGTATACATCTTACACCCCATACCAGGCAGAAATTAGCCAAGGACGCCTCGAAGCGCTGCTGAACTTCCAAACTATGGTTATGGATTTAACCAAAATGGAAATTGCCAACGCCTCGCTTCTTGATGAATCTACAGCAGCAGCTGAGGCCATGCTCATGATGCATAGTCTCCGCCCACGCCAAGCTGTAAAGGAGGGTCGTAACGTAATTTTTGTTGATAGCGATGTGTTCCCTCAAAACCTTGAGGTTATTGAAACCCGTGCCAATCCTATTGGTATTGAAGTGGTTACCGGATGCTACAGCGAGTACGAATTTACTGGCAAAGAGTTTGGCGTTATTGTGCAGTACCCTTCGGCCAAAGGGAATGTTCGCGATTATGCCACATTTGCTGCCAAGGCTAAGGAAAACGGGGCATTGGTTTCGGTAATTGCCGATATTCTATCGCTGGCTCTACTAACCCCTCCAGGGGAGTGGGGTGCCGATATTGTTGTTGGATCGACCCAACGTTTTGGTGTTCCTATGGGATTTGGTGGCCCTCACGCTGCATACTTTGCAACAAAAGAGGAGTACAAACGCAATCTGCCAGGTCGTATAATTGGAGTTTCAGTTGATAAGCACGGCAATAAGGCGCTACGCATGGCGCTACAAACTCGCGAACAGCACATTAAGCGCGAACGCGCCACATCAAACATATGTACCGCTCAGGCCTTACTTGCCACCATGGCTGGTATGTACGCTGTTTACCATGGTCCCGAGGGCATAAGGCGCATAGCAACACATGCACACAGCGCAGCTGTAAACATTGCTAAAGAGATTGAAAAGCTTGGATACAAGCAAAATGTAAAAAACATCTTCGATACGCTTGAGGTGGAACTTCCATCGGGTGTTAAGGTTGATATGATTCGTCGCAAGGCACTTGACAAAGAAATCAACCTAAACTACAAGAAAAACGGAACCATTGGCATTAGCACCGATGAGCTTACATCAGTTGCCGATATCAATAATATTATTGAGGTTTTTGCAGAGGTAGTAGGCAAACCAGCAGTAAAAATTGATTCAATAGAAAGCATCAACAGCATCCCTGAAAACTTGAAACGCAAGTCGGAGTACCTAACCGAGAAGGTTTTCAGCATGTTCCACTCCGAAACTGAGATGATGCGCTACATTAAGCGTCTTGAACGAAAGGACATTGCCCTTAACCACAGCATGATATCGCTGGGTAGCTGCACTATGAAGCTAAACGCCGCTACTGAAATGCTACCACTAAGTTGGATTGAGTTTGGCAATATTCACCCATTTGTCCCCACCGATCAGGCACAGGGTTACATGAGCCTTATCTGTGAGCTGGAGCAACTACTTGCCGAGATAACTGGTTTCGACGCCGTTTCGCTTCAACCTAACTCGGGTGCAGCAGGCGAGTACGCCGGACTTATGGTTATCCGCGAGTACCACAAAAGCCGTGGCGACAACCACCGAAATGTGGTGCTAATCCCATCGTCGGCACACGGAACCAACCCTGCAAGTGCTGCCATGGCTGGTATGGAGGTTGTGGTTGTAGCTTGTGATGAGAACGGGAATATCTCCATTGATGATTTGAAAGCTAAAGCCGAGCAACACAAGGATAACTTATCATCATTCATGGTTACCTACCCATCTACTCACGGCGTTTTTGAGCCAGAGATTAAGGAGATGATAAAGATTATCCACGATAACGGTGGACAGGTTTATATGGATGGTGCCAATATGAACGCACAGGTTGGACTTACCAGCCCTGGAATTGTACACGCTGATGTGTGCCATCTAAATCTACACAAAACCTTTGCTATACCACATGGCGGTGGTGGCCCAGGCGTTGGCCCTATTGGCGTAGCCAAGCATCTAACTCCATTCCTACCCACTCACCCCGTTGTTAAAACCGGAGGAGAGAAGGGAATACCAGCGATTGCTGCTGCTCCATGGGGAAGCGCAATGGTTGTATCTATCACCTATGGCTACATATTAATGCTGGGCGCAGAAGGTTTAAAGAAGTCAACCGAACTAGCCATTCTTAATGCGAACTACCTGGCAGCTAAGCTAAAGGGCTATTTTGAGGTACTTTACACTGGCAAAACTGGCCGTGTGGCTCACGAGATGATTTTGGATTGTCGCCACTTTAAGCAAACATACGGAGTAGAGACTGGGGATATTGCCCGCCGATTGATGGACTATGGATTCCACGCCCCCACCCTATCATTCCCTGTGCATGAAACGCTTATGGTGGAGCCCACTGAGAGCGAATCGTTGCAGGAGTTGGACAGGTTTATCGAGGCGATGATAGAAATTAAGAAGGAACTCGATGAAATTAAGGAGAACAAGGCCGATAAGGAAGACAATGTGTTGAAAAATGCCCCCCACACTGTGATTGAGGTAACCGCCGATGAGTGGAACCACAGCTACAGCCGCCAAAAGGCAGCCTACCCATTAAGTTGGTTGGCAACTAACAAGTACTGGCCCACAGTTGGCAAAATCGACTCTGGCTACGGCGATCGCAACCTGGTGTGCTCATGCGCTCCCATTGAGGAGTATTTGTAGAGTATACAAAGTTAGATCATGAAAAAGCAGGCTTACGGCCTGCTTTTTTTGTGATAAAAAAATATTATAAGATTGCTTGGTAGAAAAAACAGGTCTAGCTGGATTCTTACTGCTGCTTCTCAATATCACTCAAGTGAATATCGAGCGCCTTAACAGATATCTGAATTTCCCATACCGAAAGAGCCAGCGAGGCTATTAGCAGTAAAAGAGCAACCCCAAATATTACCTCTGCCCAAACGGTTTCGCCGATGTAAATTAGGAACATGCTAAGGACGCAAAGCAAAAGACTGGTAATGCCAAGAATTTGCATGTACCGAATAATATGAACCCTTGTTCGCAAATTATTGATTTGCCCTAGCAGCACGCTATCGGCATTCTGCTTATACTGGGTATGCAAATTGCGAATTAGTTGAGCCAGAGCCAAAAACCGGTTGGTATAGGCCAAAAGAAGTAACGATATGGCTGAGAATAATAGTGCAGGGGTAGTTAGCGTTAGCATAGCGTATTGTTTAGTAGATTTACAATCATCTATCAACCTAGCGAGTTTTACTGGTGGGCAATTGGAAAACGGTTGTTGGTTGTTGGTTGTTGGTTCGGAAACGTTCAATCTATCTGTCAACTGGGAAAAAGTTTGCTCACATACCAATCAATCAACCAATCATCCAATCATCCAATCAGCCAATCAATCAGCCAATCATCCAATCAACCAATCATCCAATCAACCAATCATCCAATCAACCAATCATCCAATCAACCAATCACCCAATCAACCAATCACCCAACCATCCAACCATCCAATCATCCAACCTGCCTGCTCTGCCGCCAGTCAGGCAGGTCATTCTATCAGCCAATCCTATCTGACGCTGACAGGAGCTACGCACGCTGTCAGGTCAATCAGCCAATCAACTAACCTAACATAAACCCTTAAGCCTTCCTCGCAATAGCATCGTCAATTACCATAGCAAATACATCGCTCATGGTTAAGCCTGCCGCAGCAACCTGTTGAGGGACGATGCTAGTTTCGCTCATCCCCGGCACGGTGTTTACCTCGAGAAAATAGAGTTTTTTATTACTGTAGATATAATCGATTCGAACAATTCCCCGACATGAGAGTTTATCGTATATTTCCGATGATAGGGTTTGGATTTGGTTGGCCAACTCATCGGGAATACGGGCAGGGGTTATCTCCTCTACCTGATTTTCGTACTTTGCTCCATAGTCGAAGTATTCGTTTTTGGGAACAATCTCGGTAACTGGCAATACAAGGGTTTTATTCTGCGTTTTCACTACACCACAGGTAAGCTCCATTCCAGGTATAAACTCCTCAATAAGCGCAACGGGATCTTCGGAAAACGATTTTTCTATGGCTGACAACAGATCATCGGCAGTTTTCACCTTAGTTATACCATAGCTGCTACCGCTCTCGTTGGGCTTTACAAATACTGGCAAACCAAGGTTTTTAAGTACATCCTGTGTATTTACCTCCTGATTTTTACGAATACTCACCCCCTTAGCCAAATGCACATCAACACCGTGAAGCAAGCGTTTAGTAATCTCCTTGTTAAATGTTACGGATGTGTTCATCACACCACCTGTAGTGTATGGAATACCCATCATTTCAAAATATCCCTGAAGCAAACCATTCTCGCCCGGTGTACCATGAATTGCAATTAGGGCACAATCGAATTTTTGGGTTTGGCCGTTAATCTGTGCGGTAAAAGTATCCCATGAAACAGGCACATCGCCCTGGGTGGGATGTTTCAATGTCCATACTGTACCTTTAACCAGAATGGTGAACACATTAAAGCGTTTATTGGCAATCCATTTTGCAATTTGGGCTGCACCCTTAAGCGAAATACCCTCCTCAGAAGAGTTTCCACCAGCCATTATAGCAATATTGAGCGTTGATGTCATATGTTTTGTGAATGAAATATTTATCTAAGCACAAAGATAGTGAAAATGTTTTGCTAGTATGGGTGTGAGGGATCTAGTTATCGGTAATCAGTAATCAGTAATCAGTAATCAGTAATCAGTAATCGGTAATCGGTAGTCAGTAATCGGCCTGTCTCGTAAGAGTGGCGTTTTTTGCCACGATGACGAGATGATCAGTAATCGGTAGTCAGTAATCGGTAGTCAGTAATCGGCCTGTCTCGTAAGGATGGCGTTTTTTGCCACGATGACGAGATGATCAGTATTCGGTAGTCAGTAATCGGTAGTCAGTAATCAGTAATCGGTAATCGGTAATCAGTAATCGGTATAATTTCGTCTTTCGACATACGGACTTATGACCCTTCGGCAAGCTCAGGGCATGCTTTTGACTTTCAAACTTTCAACCCTCAATCCTAAACACTTTATGAACTTTATGAACTTTATGAACTCTAGGCACTCTATAAACTTTCCCGTGCTGCAGTATATGTTCGCCAGCGATTAATCACTTGTACCATATCATTGGGAATGTCCGACTCAAAAAACATCTCCTTGCCAGTGGTTGGATGGGTAAAACCCAACGACTTGGCATGCAACGCATGGCGCGGACAAATGCTAAAGCAATTCTGAATAAACTGCTTGTACTTGGTAAAGGTTGTACCCTTAACAATTGAGTCGCCGCCATATCGATCGTCGTTAAAAATGGGATGGCGAATGTACTCCATATGCACACGGATTTGGTGAGTTCGACCCGTTTCGAGTCGGCACTCAACCAGCGTAACGTACCCAAGGCGTTCAATCACGTTCCAGTGCGTTATGGCGTGCTTACCGTCCTCGCCTTCGGGGAAAACGTGCATTTTCATACGGTCGCGAGGACTTCGACCAATATTACCTATAACGGTTCCCTCCTCATCCTCCATATCGCCCCAAACCAGGGCTACGTAACGACGCTTGGTGGTTCGGTCGAAAAACTGGCGTGCCAAGTGGTTCATGGCATATTCGGTCTTGGCAATCACCAGAATGCCAGAGGTATTCTTATCGATACGATGCACCAATCCGGGGCGTACATCGCCCGATTTGAAAAGGGGCACATCCTTGAGGTGATACATCAACGCATTAATAAGGGTTCCTGTGTAATTGCCATGACCGGGGTGTACAACCATTCCAGCCTCCTTGTTCACCACTACCACATCGTCATCTTCGTAAACAATATTAATGGGGATATCCTGCGGGATAATTTCAACCTCTCGCGGTGGGTAGGCCATAACAATGGAGATGCTGTCGAGAGGTTTTACCTTGTATGACGATTTAACAGCGCTACCATTCACCAGAATATTGCCCGCATCGGCAGCCGATTGCACCCGACTACGACTAATACTCTCGAGCTTGCTGGTAATAAACTTATCTATTCTTACTAGCCCCTGCCCCTTATCAACATCAATACGAAAATGTTCGTACAGTTCCTGCTGTTCGCCACCCTCATCATCTATATCATCGTTGGCGTTGAGTATTCTTTCGTCTACCATTTTATAACTACAAGTTTCTGAGTTCCTAGTATACGACCGTCGGCAACAACCCTTAGGACGTATGTCCCGTTTGCAATTCTTGATAAGTCAATCGGACCTGGGGTATACTTCTCATAATAAACCATTTGTCCCGACATGTTGAAGATAGCAAAATAAGCATTGGTGACATCATAAGGCAACTCAATGTTAAGTATATCGCGAACAGGATTTGGGAAGATTTTGATTGATTGGGTGATTGATTGATTGGGCGATGAGGTTGGCGTTTCGGTTAGCTTACCAAATACTGGCCTTATCATTAGCGCACCATCAAACTTGCTATTCTCCCAGTTGCCGCTAATGTTGTAATACAGATTCGAACGGCTATTGTTATTTCTATCAAATCCAACGTTAAGCATATCAGTGGTGGTTTGTATCCAACCAACATAAAACGTTCCCGCATCGAGCCAGAGCTCCTCGCTAAGCTTGAACAAAGTAAAACGGTTCAAACTATCGGTGAATAACGGGCGCACACCCACCTGTTCGTAAATTAAATTGCCGGGTGTTCCGTTGTTATCGTCCCAAATGGCAAGTCTAAAATATTTTTGGTTAGCATCGTTGAAAGTTCGATTAAAGTACATATACACGCCCACAATGTTGTCGGCCTGGTATGTATTGAACTTGTATGCTACCCTCCCATTCTGTGTGCCCTCGCCATACAAACCATAGCCGCTCTCGGTCGAACCATCGTCGTATGCATAAAAATTAGAAAAGTTTTGAGTGTAGCGTAGGGTATCGTTCCAACGGAGATGCTGCGTTCCCTCATTTATATCGGTTACGAGGTAGGATGTAAAGGTAAACCGAGCCGAATCGCTCCAAGATGAATTAAAATCATAAAGATAAAAACGGCTGTAATCGATAGTTTGTAGGCTAAGAATATTCTCAGCTCCTCCTGAGAAGGAGTACGTTTCTTCATCGGATTGGTTATAAATACTGAAAAGTCGAGTGATATTCCAAGGCACCTGCCCTATGTTGGTGTAGGTTATGTTGAAACTCAAGGGACTAGTTAGCTCTGCATCCTTTGCCTGCTGATTAAAATGCAACCAAGGTATTTGCTCGTAGTTGTTCAATATAGAACCAAGTGGCTTGCTAAAGGCTATATCGTTTATTAGCGTGTCCTTGTAGGTTCTTCCCCTATTAAGATAAACCATATCGATATGCCAATGATCTGAATTACCTCTCAGTCCCGGAACATCTGAATTTGATGATACCGATGCGATGTTTCGGAATCGAAATTGGAAATTCTCATTCAGAAATCGTTCCTGAACAACTGGTATATGAACCAAAAAAAAACTTGAGTTTAATGTGTTGGATGATATCAGTTTTTGCCTATCACGAAACCTGTCGGATTGGTAAAGGGTTTCATTCTCAAAATCAATCCAAGCAGCCCAAGCGCTTTCCCAAACATCCTCATTAGGATTGTAGAACTCAAGTAGCAACGAATCCTTAATGTCGGGTTTATTACCCAATCCTTGGGGCTGAAATTGAAAACTAAAGTATACACTTGTATCAGACGGAAAATCTAGTTTAATTGGACGCGACATCAGCGTATCGGACGAAAACGGAAAAATACTAGCATTGGAATGCAACTTTCCGGTGTTGTCCATGGCATCAAAAGTAGCAACGCCAACATTAGGCGAGTTAATAGCATATTGAGGGCTTACAACTACGTGTTTCCCATCCCAAAGCGAAGCCACCGGATAGCCTAAACCTCTGGAAAAGTCATCGTAAAAAGGAAGATCAATAACTGACTTTACCGCTGGCTGTATAGGTTGAGATACGCTTAAGGGAATTGATTCCAAATCGACAAGTTCCTCACCGCCTTGCTGGGCAAGAGCAATATGGGGAACAGCAATGACACCTAGAAGTAGGAGACGAAAAAAATTTATCATTCAACTATTTCTTCAACGGGTTCCTCTATCTGGTTTTCCTCTTTACGATTCTCCTTTGAGTTTTCCTCTACAGGTATTCTCGACTCATTCTGAGTTAGCCATAAATCAACCTGAGCACCAAAGTTTATTGCATTCTCGCCCTCGGGGTTTGGATTTGGATACTGACTGTAAACCCTAGCTTGAAGCGAATCGAGGTGATCGATAACTGTCTCATCAAAAGAAAATCGTCCTAAGTTTAACGAAGCTTCGAGCAAAAGATTGCGAGCCTCGGCCAAAGTTAATCCAATTACCCTAGGAAGGACCGTTTTCTCGTTCCTTAATCCTCGGCCCAACAACAAGTCGATGGTTGCCCCTTTGGGCACTTTTGTTCCCGGGTCAATCTCTTTGCCTCTATAGTGCTGTTCCAACACATTGTTCAGGGCAATATCGGGGGTAAACGCCAAAAGACCTATCTCAAAACCTTGAAGATTTAAAGTAGATATGGCCTGTCGCAGAGTAAAGCCCACTAAATTAGGCATTTCTACTAACAACGGATTTACTGCATTTGTAGTAACAAAAACTCTGCGATTGGCCTTAACGTAAGTTCCAGCCGAAGGATTTTGCTCAATTACGGTACCCGGTTCGCGGGTCATAATGTATACCGAGTCGGTAATTTCAATCCTTAAATCGTTATCCTTTGCATACTCCAGAGCCTTTTCAATCTTCATCCCGGCAAAATCGGGTATAGGAAAACCCTTGCCATGCCGAGAGAAGATATGTAAAAATGCGAAGAATAGTATTACCGCAGCAGCCACAATGCCCATGGCAATTAGCGGTGTTTTTACATATGGATTTGAAAAAAACTTACTAGCAATATCTTTGGTCTTCTGCAGCAACGCCATAGCTATAATGTTTGTTTGGGTTTGGTCAAAAGTAAATTATCAAAAAAAGGGTTACTCAAGCGTATATCATTGGCAAAATTAAAATTAAATCGGAAAAAGCCTACAACAACCAACTTAATTAGTACAAACGGACATTAGGCTATCATATTATCGGCATATTATGATTAAATAGCGAGTTTCGCCCAACGGCATTCGTACCCACCGAATCATTATGCTCCATAATCTCTTCGGCAGCTATAATGTAACTCTTGATTCGCTGACAGTATTATCCAAACCTAGCTGTGGGTTCCAATACAAACCTAGCGTACCGATGTGCAAATGTATAAAAAATAAAAAGCTGACCGTTTGGCCAGCTCTAATATTTTCATACAGCAATAAAGGGTTACACCTTATGTCTTGGCTCGTCAGAAACAGTAAGTTTTCTACGACCCTTTGCCCTACGGGCAGCCAACACCCTACGGCCGTTAGCAGTTGACATACGCTCACGGAAACCGTGCTTATTCTTCCTTTTTCTGTTCGATGGTTGGAAAGTTCTTTTCATCGCTATAACGTCTTTAATTATTTATTTTTAGCTGATTACCAATAACAAAGGGTTATTACTTACCCGTATTTTAGGCTTGCAAAGATATAAAAGTTTTTTTAAGACGAAAAAGAAAACGCTAAAAAAACAGAGTCTTTTTATTTCAAACTGCTTAGAATGGTAAACATCTAAATAAAAGCAGCTATCTACCTGGGTACAAACACCACCTTTTTTTCCTCGAAGTATTCCTCCTCAAACAGATCGGAAATTTTCCAACGTTGAACAGATTTCCCGAGTGGAGCAAGCTCCTCGCGCATATCGCCACCTTTTAGCGCAATAATCCCGTTGGGTAGGTGATTATACCCCCCAGGTTTTACCTTACCCCTTATCCAACCAATCATTGTTTGCATTGGAGCAACAGCACGGGTTACGGCAAAATCGAAGGTCTCCTTTAATTCCTCTGCCCTAGCTTTTTGAGCTTTTACATTTGTCAAGCCAAGGTTATCAGTCACCGCATTAACCACCGTAATTTTTTTACCGATTGAATCTACCAGGGTGAAGTCAACTTTAGGGAAAAATATTGCCAGTGGAATTCCTGGGAAACCACCACCAGTGCCAATATCGAGCACTCGGGTTCCCTTAGCAAAGGAAATGACCTTGGCAATTGCTAGCGAATGGAGTACATGGTGTACGTATAGCTTATCGATATCTTTGCGTGATACCACATTAATTTTGGCGTTCCAATCGCTATAAAGCTCTTGCAGCATACCAAACTGCTGTCGCTGATGACTGGTAAGCTCGGGGAAATACTTCAGAATAACTTCCATTGCTGTGTTATGGCTTGTGTGGACTGTTTGATAGGATATTGAAAAGCAGCTCGCGTGCCCTAAATAGTTGGGCCTTTACTGTACCTAAAGGCAACTCCAGCTCATCGGAAATCTCCTCGTAGGAGTACTCCTTGAAATAGCGCAGCTCAATAAGCTTGCGGTAGCGTGGCTTAAGCTTCGATACTACCTCTTTTACCAATTGAATATTTTGAACCTTGATGAGGCTTTCCTCAGGATCGAGACTACCCGACTGTAGGTTTGTTGCAGGGATTGAGGCAACTCCCTCAATGTCCTCGGTGGGTTGATCAATAGAAACAATGTTGGCTCTACGCTTACGGATAAAATCGATACAATTGTTTGTAGCAATCTTGAAAAGCCAGGTGCTGAAAGCGAAGTTGGGGGTATACTGGTTAATACTTTTAAATGCCTTACCAAATGCCTCGATGGTTAAATCCTCAGCATCGCTCCTATTATTCACCATTTTTAGAAGCATGAAGTATATAGCGTCCCTGTATCTTTCGAGCAGAATAGCGTACGCTTTTTGGTCGCCATTAATGGCCTTCTCAACCAGCGTTAAATCGTACTTAGCCTTATCCGAAAGATTTTGACCTAATTCCATTTACGAGGTTTTTGAGTTAAGCGATTTGCCAAAAGCAATGCTCCTGTAAATATGGGTGAAAACAAATCATAAACAAGCGAAAGTAGAAATATTTTCTTTTCGTTCAAACGATTCATGGCAATTTTTATTATTATGCTAGTTACTAGTAGACGCAATAGCAATAGCCCTGCAACAATTATCAGGTAATTCTGATTTATTATAAGCATTATGCCAGCACTCCAAAACAACATTCTTGAGAAGGGCTCAAATCCAAGCCAGAATTTTATGCCTTTTCTATATTTTGGCGAGGTAGTTAAATGTCTTCGCTTTTGTTTAACCCACTCTTTAAAAGTAGCACTTGCGACTGAGCGAGTATGAGCCTTGTGGCTGAACTCAACCGCTGTATTCATCTTGCT
>DDWD01000102.1:4022-10870 GCA_002345825.1 Bacteroidales bacterium UBA2295 | reverse complement strand
CGAGGGCTATAGTATTAATATTCTGTATAAACCAATCAAAACAATTGTTTTTATTTATTTGTTTTGTGTCCTTAGCTCGACGGCTATGGCTTTTGGCAGGGAGCTTTGCGCTCCGTAAGGACAATATCAGCATAAAAAATGGGAAGCTTCCTAAACAACTTCCCAAAATCTAAAGAAACGCTAATATTACTAGAGCTGCTTCACGGTTGTTGTTGAGGTGATAGCCATTGGAATATCGAGCTTTTGGCCCATCATATCACCGGCAATACTACCATTGATATTTTGCTCCATCACCGATTCGATAATCATTCCGGTTTTGGGATTAAGCGCTATTGTACCCGACGTGGTGCCAAACATATTGTAGGTAACCTCCATGCCCATCATGCTGCTTTTATTACCGGGGATGGTAGACATGGTAGCCGAAAGGGTTAGCTTTATCTCCTTACTGCTTGCCGAGAGAACCGAGTAGGTGTTTATTGTATTAAGCGTAAACTGCGCTTCAATTGACTTATTCTCGGTCCAGCTGCTACTTTCCTTTACTGCTTTCTCGGGAAGCGCAATAAAAGCACCCGCAAACATTTGCTTGATTGACTCGTCGGTGATTGCTGCACCAATGGTTTGCTCGGCCTGAGCACCACCGCCCACCTCAGCAATCATTTGGCTACGCATTTCGTCAACACCATTAATCTCTAGCACCTCGCCCAAGGGCGAAACTAATGCCGTAACACCTTTGCCCACCATGGCTTTAAATACGAGGAACTGAGGATTTGCCGCAGCACTGCCCGAGTCATCGTCAGAATCGAACGACATCTCCATACCCTGCATCTTCATATCAATCGCAATGCGATTGAAGGTAATGGCTGCTTTAAAATTACTATTAGCCTCCTTACCCTTGGGGCTTACGGTAAACTCGAAGGTCTGATCCTGATTAATCACCTGCTGCATGCCGCTTACGGTTTGGGTTATCACTTGCTTTGTAACCGAGCTGTACTTAACATCAGCCCCTTTATCAAGATTTAACCGAAGGGTAATATCCGATGCACAAAGAGCAACGGGCATTGCTAATGCCAGGAGTAGGGTGGCAACTTGCTTAAACTTTAATGATTTCTTCATTTTTTAGGGTTTAGATTAGTGGAAAATTAGGAAAATTATACTAGGGTTACTCTTTTACAATTGATGTTACGGGGTGTTTTAGCCCCTCCATACCCGTAAGCACTGCCTTAACTGAGCCCACAAGAATTTTTGCCTCAACCAGCACGGGCACCTTATTATCATCGTCGGTTACCCACACCTCAAGATCCTCGCCCCCTTTAAATATGGTACCCTCAACCAGCAACGCCGAGAAGCGAATGGTGTTAAAAACTGTACCATCGCGGGTTTTAAGCTGTTCCTTGCCCTTGTACCTAAGAAAAAGATCAAACACCTCATCGTCGATGGCAATGGTGATTGGAATTTTATCGCCCTTTTTATACTTATCGAAATCGAGAGTACGACAATAGTAAATGGCGCTCACCACATCGAACGTACAATCTTTAATGGGTAGCAGGTCGCGCTTATAGGGTCTATCGGAAGTATGGCTAATAATATCAAGGATATTCTCATCGTGCTTGTATATATATCGGTTGTAGGCTTCAAACCCTCCCTCGTATGTATCGCGTTCGAACCAAAAGGGTTTAAGGGTTGTAGGATGAACAATGGCCTCGAACCTGTCGCGAACCTTGAAAATCCCATCGTACTTTTTTAAACTCCAACCTCTTGATACAAGATGAAGAGCTGGTTGCTGCATGTAAGTAGTATCCCGAACAAGAAACTCTACATCGCCAGCATTTACCCATATAAAGCCCCAATTATATACAGCACGGTAAGTAACTTTTTCACCACTCTTAAAGTTAAGCTGTTTCACATCACAACCCTGACCAACAGCGGTTGTAGCTGCAAACAACACTGAAACAAAGAAGATTACTAACTTTTTACACATTTCAACTAATTGAGTGAATACAAATTTACTATTTAATATTGACTAAGCGAGCGGTTACTTTAGCCGTTCGTTTCGAGTAGAAAATTGGTACTATGTACTTCTTCACCTCGTACAGAGGGTAAACCACCACATTGTAGCCAGGGTTTTCGGCCATTAGAGCATAAAGAGCGTACGACCCGCACCCCACCCTTAACCTGATCGCCTAGCACTGGAATTATTGCTGATACAACACCCACAATGGGGTCAACCATCACAGTTGTGCCAACAGAAACATCTAGGTTTGGCGATGAGAACTCATTGGAATTTGAAATGGTGGCTGAATTCCAATTGAAAATCCGCGACCAATCTATTCCCAAAACCCTAACCATAGTAGCCTCGGCAGTAACCTGTGAAGAGTATTCGAAATCGTTCTTGTAAAACTCAATGTGATAATTTGGAGTTTGCATCGCTCTGTTGGAAACAGAGCAGCTACCAAAAAGTAATGAAACCATGGCTATAGCTACAAGTTGCCTTTTCATAAAGGGATTTTTAGGGGTAAACCTTTGAATCAACATTTGCTAATCGCTCCATTAGAGCAATAACCAAATAACCAACAATTGCTAAAAATATTGCAATAATAACTTCGGAATTTAGAGCGTGGGGGATAAATAGATCGTACCCCTGCACTATTGGCTCACCATCTTTAAGCATAAGATTTCCAACCTCATCCATCCTATGTATTTCATTTTTCCACGGCCAAAGGATGCCTAGCGAGCCCAGGATAAAACCTGTTAGGGTGGAGATGGTTTGATCTTTAAACCTCTTGTAAACCCACGAGAGCAAATGCGAAAGCGTAATTATTCCAACCACACCGCCCAGGATAACTGGCCCCAGCACACTAAAGTTTCCCTCGTTTACGGCATCAATCATTATCAACTCGTAGTTGCCCATTAGAACAAGCACGAACGACCCCGATAGGCCGGGGAGAATCATGCTGCACACTGCAACCACACCGCAAATCATAAGGTATATGAACGAATCATTTTGTGTTGCTGGATTCATAAATGTAATCCAAACCGCAATGGCTGAGCCAAAGATAAAAGAAACAATTACGCTAAGCTTCCATTTCGATATGGTTTTGCCTACGTAGTATATTGAGGCTAAAATTAGGCCGAAAAAGAAAGCCCATATAAAGATAGGGTAAGCAGCAAAAAGATACTTTAGTATACGAGCCAGGCTAACTATGCTGATAATCATCCCGCTACCTAAGGTAAGCAGGAAGAAGAAATCGATATGTACGAGTAGCTCCTTAAACCGTCCTTTAAGGAAGAGATTAATGGCTTTGCCATCGAACGATTTTATGGCGTTGATAATCCGCTCGAAAACACCTGTAATAAGCGCAACCGTACCGCCCGAAACCCCAGGGATAACGTTAGCGACTCCCATACCCATACCCTTAAGAGCATAGATAACGTGGTGTAAAACTGTATTATTCATAGCTTAGCTAGGTAAAGAAAAGTGCTGCTGGTATTACTTGAGAAACTGAAAGAATGTATCGCCCCTAAGGCCAAGCCGTAACGACTCAAGAGCGATTACCTCGTTGGGTGCAATGTTTCCGAGGTTTACGTTGGCTCCTAGCAGGTTGATAAACCAAGCCTGCTGGTTTTTAATAGGAGCTTCCCAAAGCACATCGTCCATATTTAGGTTCTGCATAATATCATCAATCAACTCGGTATTAGCGGAGTGATCCGACTTGTAAATTCCAATATTCCCTCCCTCGCGCGCCTCGGCAATCACCTTCCATGAGCCAGCTTCCAGCTCGCTCTTCATCATGCTCACCCAATCGCTATTGGGGATAATAACGCCCGCTTGCTTGGATCCAACCTCGGAGATAACGGTTACCTGCTTAGCTAGCTTGTAAATGTATTCACACTTGGCATCGTGAGGCATCTCGAGGGTTCCATCGGAAACCTCGGCCATTTCGAGTCCGAGGTTATTAAGGAGTTTTTGGTAATCGTCGAACATATTGCGAGCGATATATGCTTCGAACAGGGTTCCACCTAGGTAAGGTTTTATACCATTCTGCTGCAGGAAGGTAATTTTTTTTTGAATATTTGGAGTAACCAATGCGGTTCCAAAACCAAATTTAACCAAATCGATGTAATCGCCGGCCACGCTAACCATATCCTCAAGTTCGCGCTGGCTTAAGCCCTTATCCATAACCATGGTTAAACCTTTGGTACGGGGTTTATCTTCCCGACTGGGCAGATTAGGAATTGATTTTAACATCATTGTTCAGGGTGTTTTAGGTTAATCTAATCAACGCTAAATTGATTTTAGCTGCTGTAAAAATTTTGGATCGTCAATAACAGAAACAACAGCAAAGAATTCGTCAACTGCAAATACATTAAATTTCTTTGCCTTCTTAAGGATGGTTATGGCCAGCTTTGATTTACCTTGAAGGTAAAGTGCCGCTGCATATAAAACCTTGAGGGCTGCGTTGTCGGAGAATTTTTCGTTCACCTCATGGTATAGCTCTTCAACCGAAACAAATTTCTCCTCAAATAGCAATAGCTCCGCTATTCCAATATACGCATCAGGTTCATCGGGATTTAGCGTAGTTGCTTCGCGATAAGCATCCATCGCCTCCTTGTCCGATCCCATTTCAAATAGCACCTTGGCAAGGCCCAGCCAGTAGTCGTAGTTATCGGGTTCAAAGGTTATAGCCTTTTTAATATTTTCGAGGGCCAAACCAAGCTGCTCCTGCTTCAGATACGCTACGCCCATCCCAAAGTAAGCATCAGCATATTGAGGATCGAACCCAAGGCTCTTATGGTACATTTCAAAGGCTTTATCGAATTGGCCAAGCTTCTCGAAGCACTCCCCAATTGAAGCGTATATCCTGGGGTTTTCTGGCTCATACTTTAGCAGCTCGGCAAAGGCTTCGGCAGCCTCGGAATATTTCTCGATGGTAGCGTATGTGTTTGCCTGGTTATGCAAAGCCGATGCATTTGCTGGATCGACCGCTAGGGCATAATCGTAGGCTTCTAGAGCTTTGGCAAACTCACCTTTACGTGTGTGTAGTATTCCCAAGTTATACCAAACACTAGTTGAGAATGGATTAATATCGAGGTATAAGTTGTAAAACTCTTCACTCTTCTGGAGATTGCCCAAGCGCTCGTAACAAAACCCTAACTCGAATAGTACACCAAGGGCACGCCTATTGATACTGTGAGCATAAAGGAGGTAGCGTAGCGCGTAGTTGTCCTCATCAATATCCTGATAAAGCGCTGCGATACGATACAGCAAATCTACCTTATCTTCTGAAAAGGAGTTGGTAGCATACCAGAATGACTCATGGGCACTTTTATTTTCACCAAGCGCCAGATGAGCTTGCCCCTTTAGGTAGTGGAGCTCACTGTTTTCGGGGTCAATTTTTACAAGTACCTTGAGAATATCAAGAGCCTCAGCATACTTTTTATCAATAACTAAAAGCTCCGCCTTCTTCATCTGAATTTCGGAAGAGTATGGATGCATGTTATAGGCAATATTCACTGCCTCCGACGCTCGCTGTGAATCGTCTGAACTTATGTAGTAATCAATAATATTTTCAAAATCTACAACATCAAAGAAAAAGCTGCGGTTATGCCTAAGCATATCCTCATACTTCTGCACAATCTCCATGGCTTCCTCTGGGTTGAAGAAAAATTCGCTATCCTCTTTCATATACTGTTACACTCCTTTACGCGGCGAATTTACTAAATAAAGCACGTAAACAGAGGGTTTACGAACTAAATTATATTAACAATGGTTAAAACATATCAACAATACCATATACCACAAGGGTTTCATCAACTATCTGCAATATGATGATAGTTGTCAACATTGCTAAAAGCACAGACTACAACGGTTTTTATCACCGTGTAATCTGTGCAGTAGCGTTATGAGCTTATATGGTGTTTAACTACCTGTTTTTTTGAGAGAACTCACGCCCAGCACGAAGTGCTTTAAGGTTAACCTCAACCACCTCCTCGCCCTTGCGGCCAAATAGCTGGCGTATGCCATCCTCTAATGCTTCGAACTTGATATCGATGAAAGGCGATGCAGCTCCCAGCATTACAATGTTAGACGACCGAGATGAACCAGCCTCCTTTGCAATGGCATCGGCATCGAGAGCAATATGGTTTGGTATCTTCTTAATCTCCTTCAGGATATCATCCACCTGAGGATAATCAGCTATATTGTTGAATGGGGTTATGTTGGTCACCAACCAACCGTCCTTACTAAGGAAAGGCAGGTAACGCAATCCCTCCATGGGTTCAACCGAAAGGATTAGATGGGCTTTACCCTGTGGAATAAGATCGGAAGAGATGGGTTTGTCGGATATCCTAAGGTGCGACTGCACATCGCCTCCACGCTGGCTCATGCCATGAACCTCGGCCTGCTTTATGTAAAGCCCAGTTTTAACTGCTGCTAAACCAATGCCCGCCGCAATGGAAAGAATCCCTTGGCCTCCAACGCCTGCTAGTATTATGTCTGTTTTCATGCTTATGCTTTTTTTTCTGTAATCCGATTAGTTTTTGCCTGCGGCCTTTTTTTCTGCCTTCTTCCTACGGGCAAATGTTTGGATACACTCACGCTGAGGAATTAGAACCGATACGCCTTGGTAAGCCAGCTCCTTCTTCATGATCTGAACATTCTCCTCATGGAACTTTTTCAGCGGATTCATCACGTGAATATGCTCAGGATCAACGCCAATACCCTTACAAATCTCAACAATTCGGCCAAATGCCGATGATGGTTGACCACCTGTCATGCCAGTGGTTGAGTTATCGGAGATTATTATGGTGATGGGCGAGTTCTCATTCACTGCGTCAAGCAAACCAGTCAT
>DDWD01000102.1:2163-3963 GCA_002345825.1 Bacteroidales bacterium UBA2295 | reverse complement strand
GAGTTGATTGCATTGAAAGGTGCCAACGCGCCAAGGGTATAGCATCCAATATCGGCAAAAACCCGTCCTGTTCCATACTCCTCAACCGCCTCGTTAAGCGCAAGGTATACATCGCGGTGTCCGCAACCCATGCAAAGTGATGGTGGACGGTTCTTCACAACTTCAGGAATTGGCATGCCTTCGTACAGGTCCATCCCAAGAGCCTTAGCTACAATGGCTGGATTTAGCTCGCCATCGCGAGGAACAGTACCGTCTAAACGGCCATGGATTGGCTTGCCAAGGTTAAGAAAACCTTTGATCATCTCCTCAATAATGGGGTAACCTTCTTCAAGAATCAGCAGCTCGTCGCACTGCTCATAAAGCTCGCGAACCTGCTTTGATGGAATTGGATACTGCGATATTTTAAGCACCGAGTAATCGCCCTCTGCAACGTTCTCCATCAGGTAGTTGTAGGCTATACCAGCAGTAATAATCCCCAGCTTACCGTTATTCCCTTTGGATAAAGTGTTGAACAGAGACTCTTCGGCCAGAGTATTCATTAAGGGTTGCGTATTAAGCAGCTTCTTGTAGTTTACCCTTGCAATGGCCGGTAGCAAAACGAATTGCCTAGGATCGGAGGGTAAGCGCATTCCATTTTGAGCCTTTACCTCTTTACGGCCAACCCCTGACCTTGAGTGCGCCAAACGGGTAGTTATGCGGAGCATAACGGGCACGCTAAGCCTCTCGGATAGTTCAAAAGCTGAGTAGGACATATCGTAAGCCTCCTGCTGGTTCGATGGCTCAAGGATTGGAATCATGGCAAACTTTGCGTAAAACCTTGAGTCCTGCTCATTCTGCGATGAGTGCATTGAGGGGTCGTCGGCGCAAAGCACAACCAACCCACCGTTTACACCAGTGATAGATGCGTTAATAAACGCATCGGCGGCAACGTTTAGCCCCACATGCTTGAAGCATACCAGCGCACGCTTACCTGCATAGGACATACCAATGGCAGACTCCATAGCCGTTTTCTCGTTGGCTGACCACTGACGATGAATCCCAAGTTCGGCAGCTTGCTTTGAAGCCTGCACGTACTCCATAATTTCGGTTGATGGGGTGCCGGGATAAGCATAAACACCCGATAGACCACCATCGATAGCGCCCTGAGCAATAGCCTCGTCGCCTAGTAAAAGAAGTTTATCCATACCAATTTTTTTGTACCAAATGGAAAGTTATTGTTTTTTCAAAAAATCTCATATTAAGAAAAATATTGTAAGCAAAAGTATGATATATTTTGAACAATCACAACCAATCTTCCGTTTTAAGCTCAATAATGAAACCTTAAAACCATAGTTTTACAACATACAAGTGTGGCTGTAAATTTATGCTCCATTTTACACCACGGATAGGATAAAGGCGAAAAAAATCACGAAATAATGCTGGCCACAATTTTGCGAGCGCCTCCCCTATTTCGGAACTCGCATAGGTAAATGCCCTGCCACGTTCCCAGGTTTAGAGTTGCTTTGGCTATTGGTATGGCAACATTAAATCCAACGAGCGAGGCTTTAAGATGAGCAGGCATATCATCATCGCCCTCGTAGTTGTGCTTAAACCAGGGCTGTCGCTCTGGCACCATCCTGTTGAAAAATTCGTTGAAATCGTCTCGAACTGTGGGATCGGCATTCTCGTTTATGGTGAGGCCTGCGGATGTATGCTGTATAAAAAGGTGCAAAACCCCTACCTCAGGGAGTGCAGGGAGCTGTTGCTCAATAAGGCGGGTAACCAAATGTATACCTCTAGGAAAGGGAGGCAACTCAATAT
>DDWD01000102.1:1751-2077 GCA_002345825.1 Bacteroidales bacterium UBA2295 | reverse complement strand
AGCGCAACAACATCGGGAAATGGATATTCATAAACTCGCGGGTTTCCTTTAAAAACTGGTAGAACCTGCTTTATATCCGAAGCTAAAACCAGCACATACTTATACTCGTTGTCGCTAACCTGCGGAATACCCTTGGCCTTGTAGCTGCTTATATCGATAATGGCCTCGGTCATTGCATTTGCTGCAAACATATCGAGCTCCGTGGGCATTACCCCTGCGCTATCAACAACAACCTCACCTCTACCATAGTAGCTTAGCCAGCCCTCTGCCATTTGCGATCGACACGAATTACGCTGCGACACAACTAGTATTCTCTTCATATCTTG
>DDWD01000102.1:0-1724 GCA_002345825.1 Bacteroidales bacterium UBA2295 | reverse complement strand
AAAATACGACACAAAAAAACCAGCCTAAGGCCTTAAAGGCCTTGGCTGGTGAGTTCCATAAAATGTAGCTAGCTATTGATACCCAACAGGTGTAGCATAAATGCATACTCGAATGCCACATCGCGAAGCGATTTAAAGCGACCAGATGCTCCGCCATGGCCTGCATCCATATCTATTTTAAACAGCAGGATATTGTCGTCGGTTTTGGTATCGCGCAGCTTGGCAACCCACTTGGCCGGTTCAAAGTACTGCACCTGCGAGTCGTGATAACCTGTGGTTACCAACATATTCGGGTAATGTTGCGCTGTTACCTGGTCGTACGGGGAGTATGACTTCATGTAGTGGTAGTACTCCTCATCGTTCGGATTACCCCACTCATCGTACTCGCCGGTGGTTAGTGGAATTGAGGTGTCGAGCATAGTGGTCACCACATCAACAAAGGGAACCTGTGCGATTATCCCCTTGTACAGGTCGGGGCGCATATTTGCTACGGCGCCCATCAGCAGACCACCAGCGCTGCCGCCCATTGCAAAGAGCTTATCGGGGCTGGTATACTTGCTGTCCACAAGGAATTGTGAGCAATCGATAAAATCGGTAAAGGTATTCATCTTGTTGAGCAGCTTGCCATCCTCGTACCACTCGCGGCCAAGCTCCTCGCCTCCCCTAATATGGGCAATAACGTAAACAAAACCCCTGTCGAGCAGGCTTAACCGCGCCGAGCTGAAGTAGGGATCCATTGATGCGCCATAGGAGCCGTAACCGTAGATCAACGCTGGGTTTTGCCCATCCTGTTGAATACCCTTACGATACACAACTGAGATTGGTATCTTTTTACCATCGCGTGCCTCTACCCAATGGCGCTTGGTTTCGTAGTTATCTGGAGAGAAGTCGCCCAACACCTCGGTTTGCTTCAGCAGTATTTTTTCGCCAGTGGCCATGTTGTAATCGTAGGTTGAGAAAGGCGTTGTCATTGAGGTGTACGCATAGCGAAGCAATGGAGTATCGTACTCAGGGTTTATGGATATCCAAGCGCTGTAAACCTCCTCGCCAAAGTTAAGATAGTGTTCCTTTTGGGTTTGCTGATTTATAATTCGTAGCTGCTTAAGGCCATCCTTGCGCTCATCGATAACCAAAAAATCTTTAAAAACCTCAATGCCTGAAAGCAGCACATCCTCTCGGTGCGGAATCACCTCTTTCCAATATCGCTTCTCGGTTCTGGTTACGGGGGTTTCCATTAGCCTAAAGTTTTTGGCATCAAGATTGGTAATGATGTAAAACTTATTCCCGTAATGGGTTACAGAGTACTCCAAACCTTTTTCACGTGATTGAATAACCTTTGGCTTACCAAGCGGATTATTTGCGCTTAGGTAGCTGAACTCGGTACTAAGCGTGCTACCCGAGCCAAACATAATATACTCTTTAGATTTTGATTTGTATACAAATGCACGGAATGTCTCATCATTCTCTTCGTAAACCAAGGCATCGTTTTCGCTACCCTCGTCGCTTACGCTATGCCTAAAAATTTGATGAGGACGAAGAGCCTCGTCAATTATCGTGTAAAAAACTGTGGAGTTATCGTTGGCCCAGGCAATACCCCCTGTAGTATTGGGGATTTTGCTGTTGAGCAGCTCACCAGTTTCAAGGTTTTTGAAGTAGATGGTATACTGCCTACGGCTTACGGTATCAACCCCAAAAGCGACAATATTATTGTTTGGCGACACGTT
>DDWD01000075.1 GCA_002345825.1 Bacteroidales bacterium UBA2295 | reverse complement strand
TTTACAACTACTACGAGTATGGAACCCAAGTGTTAGCCGCATCCATACGTCATACCATGCATATTGTGCAGTGCCTCGAGGCTGGTGCCGATGTAGCCACCTGTCCGTTAGATGCAATTTTAGGATTGCTTAAGCATCCCCTTACTGACATTGGTCTGGCTAAATTTTTAGAAGATTACAAGAAGGTTAACGGCTAGTTTACTTTTTTTACCATATCTTTAGGCACACTTTTTACTGCTTGTAAGGGGTGTGCCTTTATAATTTGTACGTTATGCTAATAAAAATTTATCCAGAAAACCCTAATCCGCGTGATTTGGATAAGGTGGTTGATATCCTTCTCGATGGAGGGGTAATCATTTATCCCACCGATACGGTTTACGGAATAGGATGCGATATCACTAAGCCCAAAGCCGTTGAGCGAATTATCAAGATTAAGGATATGAAACCCAAGGAGGCTCGCTTCTCTTTTATCTGCAGTGATCTTAGCCATATTGCCGATTTTGCAAGAGTTGATAACAGCACCTTTAAACTCCTAAAGCGCAATTTACCTGGCCCTTTTACCTTTATTTTGCCCGGTTTCAATAGAGTTCCCGATTATTTTATTAGCAAGCGCAAAACGGTTGGAGTAAGAATTCCCAATAACTCAATAATATTGGAATTGGTAAGTCGTTTAGGCAACCCAATACTTACCACATCGCTAAAGGATGATGATGAGGTGATTGAGTACACTACCGATCCTGAGCTAATCTACGAGAAATATCAAGATTTGGTAGATGTGGTTATAGATGGTGGGTATGGAGGTAATGTTCCATCAACTGTGGTCGATTGTACAACCGAAGAACCCTCTGTTATAAGAGAAGGAAAAGGTGAGTTGGTTTGGTGACAATCAGGTTGTTATGCCTATGTTGAACGTAACCAGCCAAGTTCGCTTCCCTATGCGAGCTTAACTTTGTACGATGCGCTAAATTTCCCCTTCGATATGGCATTCAGTTTGCTTTTTAGTAGCTGTTTGCGGATGGTCGAAACCTTGTCGGTGAAGAGTATTCCATCCAGATGATCGTACTCATGCTGTATTATGCGGGCTGCAACGCCATCGTATCGCTCTTCGTGGGGGGTGAAATTCTCATCAACATACTTAATAACAATTGACTCGGGGCGCTCCACGTCTTCTCTAATATTTGGAATGCTTAGGCAGCCCTCGTTGTAAAGTATGGTGTCCCCATTTCTCTCTACAATATGTGCATTGATGAAGACTTTTTTAAAATTTTCTAATTCGGGATTATCTTCTGCTAGGGGATTGCCATCGATCACAAATAGCCTGATGGAAAGTCCAACCTGAGGTGCTGCAAGACCAATCCCATCGGAGTGGTACATAGTTTCAAACATATCATCTATCAGCTCCTTTAACTTCGGATAATCGGGGGTGATATCCTTGGCAACTCTTCTTAAAACGGGTGATCCGTATACGTAAACTGGTTTAATCATTCTATTTCTGTTTATCAAAATCTTTACTTTCAAGGTATGACTGCAATATTATTGTTGCGCTAATGGTATCTACCATAGCTTTATCACGCCTATCCATTTTTTTTACTCCACCGTCAAGCATTGTTTGAAATGCAATTTTGGATGTGAAACGTTCATCAACATACTCTATTGGGATGTCTGGATATAGCTTTTTAAACCTATTAATTACAGGTTCGATGTATTTAACAGCTTCCGACGGTTCATTGTTCATTTGCCGTGGCATACCCACAACTAGTAGTTCTACGCTATTGTTGGCAAGATAATCGGTTAAGAAATCAATAATTTTGCCAGTAGGAATTGTAGTAAGACTATTGGCAATGATTTTTAAAGGATCGGTTGCTGCAACGCCCGTTCTTTTTCGCCCCACGTCAAGAGCAACTATTCGTCCCAAAGCTGTATGTTGTTAAGTGTTTTTTGCAAGGTTGCTAATCTTTTCAAGGTGCGATATTATTTTTTCGCGGTTGTTGGGGGTTAGTGGTATGCGGTTATTCCCTTCCATGATTATGGTACCATTCCCCTTTTTGTCTATTTTCTCAATTTTATTCAAATTGATTAAAACTCCCTTTTCCAGTGTGATGAACCCTTTTGATGTCAAATTTTTTTCAACATCTAAATTGCTAGTAGGGCAAGTAGTTGTTGTGCCATCAACCATGGTAAAGGTGTACTGATTTTTGGTGGTTTCAAGTTTAAGCACCGAGCTAAGATCGATGTATTTATAATCATTGTTCAGCGGAATAACCAACTTGCGAGGTAAAATTTGCTCAATATTATGAAAAAGTGCTTGGTATCGTTCGCGTGGGCTAACCTTTGTTTTTCTGATTTCACTAACCTTTTCCACTGCCTTAACCAGCTCCTCAATATCGATGGGCTTTAGGATATAGTCGATGGCGCTATACTTAAAGGCTTTCACGGCAAATTGGTTGTATGCTGTGATGAAGATTACCTCAAAGCTTAAGTTTGTAATCTTTTCCAGCAGATCGAATCCGTTGGCCTCTGGCATTTCAATATCAAGAAAAACGATATCGGGGTTGTGTCTGTTTATAAGTTCAATACCCTCTGCAACAGATTGTCCTTTTCCCACAACAGTTACATCTGGGCAATAGGAATTGAGGAGCAATTCTAACGTTCGGAGGGCTGCCGATTCGTCGTCAATAATAATAGCCTTAAGCATAAGTGACGTGAAATTTCTGGGCAAATTTACAAAAAATACATTACTACTTTGCCGTTATTGGCTCTAAACAACATCATTCTCATCCATAATACTTTTAGGTATTCTAATTACAACCTTGGTGCCTTTAGTGTCATCGGGGTTGTTGATGTCGAAATATTTGATGTTAAATCGTTCTTTATATAGCGAGTTGAGCAGGTCGATGCGTTGGGCTGTGATTTTAAATCCCAACGATTTCCGTTCGGGGTCTTTCTTCGATCTGATTTCTTGGGCCGACTTTCTTCCCACGCCATTGTCCTCAATAGTACAGATAATGAAATCGTTCTCGCCGGTAATGCTTACTTTTACCCAGCCCTCTTGTTTCGATTTTAGCATAATGCCGTGCCAAATGGAGTTCTCAACAAAGGGTTGGATAAGGAGTGTTGGGACTTTACACTCGAGTAAAGTATCGTTCTCCACCTCAATAAAATACTCGAATTTTCCCGATAATCTCAGCGATTCCAACTCGAGGTATAGCCGTAAAGCCTCCAATTCATCCTTAAGGGCTACTGAGGAAACCTGCGAATTGTCGAGTATTAATCGCATTAGCTTTGCAAATTTTGTGAGATATTTATGAGAACTAATATGATCTTTCTCGAGAATATACAGCTGGATTGAATTTAGCGTATTGAAAATGAAATGGGGATTCATCTGTTGTCTAAGCGATTTTTGTTTGTAAATATTGAGGTTGTTTATTAAATCGTTTCGCTTTTTGATGGAGGATATCCGCATTCGATAAATTAAAAATATTAGCAATGTAAAGGCTAGGGTTAGTGTAATAATAAACCAGTAGGTTTGCCAAAAGGCCGGCTTTACCCTAAAAGTAACCTGTGCTGTTTTGCCCCATAAGCCATCTGAATTCTGTGCCTGAACTACGAATGTATATCTTCCAGGTGATAAGTTGGTAAATGTTGCGGTGGGGGTGTTTGTTGTAACCCATTTGGCATCGGGACTATCAAACATATGCCTATACTGTATCCGACTCAGATTTTTGAATGCAAAGCCAACGTAGTTAATTTCGATGGTGTTATCGCCATAATCAAATTCAATGGGTTTGTTATGTACCCCCACTTCCTCTCCGTTAACTCTTATGCCAGTTACAATACATTTAGGCTCAACAATATTAGGGTTAACTAATGCAGAGTTTATTAAGGCAAGTCCCTTGGTGGTTGACACGTATGTTTGTTCGCCTCTTACAAATATGCTGTTCGTTTCGTTGGTGGGTAAGCCATGCGATGTGTTTATGTTTGTCACAGAATATTTGCCGTTTAAATTTCCTTTAATCCAGCTAACCCCATTGTTGGTAGCCAACCAAATTCCCGAATTTGCTACAAATATTTTGTTGATGTAGTTGCTTGCAATTCCTTCGTTCTCGGAAATTTGCCAAAGATTTATTCCATCAAACACAAGTAGCCCTCGCCCCTTAGTCGCAATTAGTAGTTTATTGTCGATGGTTTTTGCGATAGAGCTTGCCGATTGGGCAAAAAGCGAATGTTTCTCTCCAAGATATTCAAAAATATTGTCGCGATATTTCCACACCCCATTATTCGTTGCCATCCATAGGGTGCGGGTTGAGTCTTCGTAAACGGAGTTAACAATGCCGCTAAATTCGCTCTCTAACCTTGAGCTATAAACGAATGTTTTACCATCAAACTTTCTTATGCCCCAGCTGCTGGCAATCCAGTATCCTCCATCAAGGGCGGGGATCATATCTCTGGGAGAACTACCGCTTCTGATTGAGTTGAAATAGTGTTTAATCTGACTATTATGCTCAAGCGAATGAAGATGGGCATTTGAACCAATCCATACTCGGGAATCGGTTGAGTCAATGCCCAGGAACCTAATGGGTAATTCGCCCAACGAGTCTACCCGAATAGTATGGTTAATAATGCTTTGATCCTGAATTTGGCTTACAATACCCTGCTCGTTGCCTACAAATATGCCATTCCTGTTAGCAAATACGGCGTTAATTCTATCGCTGGGAAGACCAGATTCTTTGCTGTAAGTTAGGATATTTATGTTGGGAATATAAAATACTCCGTTGGAAAGGCTTGTGAACCAGTACCCATCCTCATAATCCTTTTCTACAGATGATATTTGGTACTGGTCAAGTATAAAAAGGTTCTTAGGATGTTCGAAATGTCCTTCGAATAGCCTATGTACTCCACCTTCGAGGGGTGCTACCCATAAGTTTTTATTGATTTCCTTGCTAATCCAAATCACTTCATAGCCAAAATCATGATAGGAAACAATGTTTCTGTTCTCAACTTTCATTACCCTTCCTCCATTACTTATGATCATTTTATTGGGAGATTCTTCAAGGATGTTGAAATGGAACGGAGAGCGAACGGTTGTGTTTTGTACGTTGAACGTATCATTAGGGAGCCTAATGGAAAACATAAGCCTCCTATTAACTTCTTTCAAATCATTATATTGACTCCCAAAAATCAACTTGTTTGAAACTAGCAACTTGCCACAGGGGAGTTTGTCTACAACAATTGTAAACTCCTGATTTTCCTGGGGCTCTGTTACTATTCCTTCGGCCGATATTACAATTCGCCCAATTCCCCGAAACGAAATGTAAACATTGTCAAGCGAATCTACATAAAACGATTTTTTGAAAGTCCCCCTCGACTGAGCTATGTAATCGTTGAGCCTATGATTGTAATCAAATTGTTTGATTTTGCCACTCTCGTAGTACGAAAGTCTGCCCGAGCTAGATATGAACCATATTCTCCCTTTGTAGTCGATGTAGATCTCATGGATAGCACTCTCAACCAGGCCCTCATTGAGCCCAAAGTTTTCGAAGCCATACCCGTTGAATCGACTAACCCCGTTGGCTGTGGCAATCCACAGATAGCCTGTTGAATCTTGAACTATATGGTATGTCTCGTTCGAGGGTAGTCCATTGTCCACTGTGAATTGCCGATGAAAAGGGCTAGGGTTTGCTTCACTGGATTGAGAGTGGGAGTAGGTGCTTAACAAACAGAGTGATAGTGATAGTAGGAGTAATTTGATCATAGGGGTGGCCAACTAGTGGTATGGTTGTTTGTAAACTTTAAGAAAAACAGGAACCTGCTTTTATGCAATTTACAAATCTTTTGGATAGATAAAAAAAAAGGTGCCTAGTTGGCACCTTTTTTAAATATGGAAAGCAAAATGCTATTCTGTATAATCCATTAATGTCAAACGCTTGTAGGAGTTATATCTCCAACGAGCATTATCCTCAGAGGCTTTAAATAGTTCCATAGCATGCTCAGGGAACGACTTCTGAAGTGAAGTGTAGCGTACTTCGCTCATAAGGTAATCCTGGAATTTGCTCCAATCGGGCTCTTTAGAGTCGAGTTGGAAAGGATTCTTACCTTCGGCTTCAAGTCTTGGGTCGAAGCGATACATCTGCCAGTAACCAGCCTCAACAGCAAGTTTCTCTTGTCGCTGGGTTGCACCCATGCCGTTGCGTAAACCATGGTTAATACATGGAGCATAGGCAATAATGATACTTGGGCCTTTGTAAGCCTCAGCTTCTTTCAAGGCTTTGAAGTACTGGTTTTGGTTTGCACCCATTGCCACTTGTGCTACGTAAACATAGCCATAGCTCATAGCCATCATACCCAAATCTTTCTTGCGGATCTTTTTACCCGAAGCGGCAAATTTAGCTACTGCTGCAACTGGAGTCGATTTGGATGCTTGTCCACCAGTGTTTGAGTAAACCTCAGTGTCAAGCACCAAAATGTTTACATCTTCACCCGATGCAATTACGTGGTCAAGGCCACCGTAACCAATGTCGTAAGCCCAACCATCACCTCCAAAAATCCAGATTGATTTCTTAACGAAGTACTGCCTAAGAGCAAGCAGCTCCTTGGCAATATCGTCGTTCTCCTTTTCTAGCGCAACAACCAGTTTTGCCGATGCTTCTCTCGATCCTTCAGCATCCTCCTTGTTCTCTAGCCACAACTTCATCGCTTCTTTTGTAGCATCGTTATATCCGTTGGCTAGAGCACCTTTAATACGCTCTGCAATTCGGGTTCTCATTTTGTTAACGCCAGTAGCCATACCAAGGCCATATTCTGCGTTGTCTTCAAAAAGTGAGTTAGCCCAAGCAACACCATGTCCATCTTTGTTTGTGCGGTATGGAGTAGATGGGGCTGAACCTCCGTATATTGATGAGCATCCAGTAGCGTTTGCTACCATCATACGATCGCCATAAAGTTGGGTGATAGCTTTGATGTAGGGAGTCTCTCCACAACCAGCACAAGCGCCGCTAAATTCGAATAATGGTTGAGCAAATTGGCTATTCTTAACACTTTTCTCTTTTTCAAGAACAGTGTCCTTATATCCAACTTTTTTATCCATATAATCGTAGCGTTCAACTTCAGCCATTTGTGAATCAAGAGCCTTGAGTTCAAGGGCTTTAGTTTTTGCAGGACAAACATCAACACAGTTACCACAACCAGTACAGTCAAGAACGCTAACCTGTATTCTGAAGTTATACTCCTTGGTGCCTCCGTTGCCTTTAACAGTTTGTGTTCCTTCAGGAGCATTGGCAAGTTCCTCGTCGGTAAGCAGGAACGGACGAATAGCTGCGTGAGGACAAACGTAAGCACATTGGTTACACTGTATACAGTTGTCGGGTATCCATTCGGGAACGTGGACTGCAATACCACGCTTTTCGAATTCTGTAGTACCAGCAGGGAAAGTTCCATCCTCACGATCAACAAATGCGCTTACAGGAAGGTCGTCTCCATTAAGATTGTTAATTGGAATAACCACGTTGTTTACAAAGTCGGGTGCGTTGGGGTTTGTGTGAGGTTTTTCGGCCTCAAGTTTAGCCCATTCCGCTGGCACATCAACTTTAGTTACTTCGGCACCTTTATCAATAGCAGCGTAGTTCATTTTAACAATATCTTCGCCCTTACGACCAAAGCTCTTGTCAACTGCATCCTTCATGGTTTTTACCGCCAAATCGTAAGGAATTACCTCCGATATTTTGAAGAAAGCACTCTGCATGATGGTGTTGGTGCGGTTACCTAGACCAATCTCTTCGGCAATAACTGTTGCGTTGATAATGTAGAAGTTAACCTCTTTTTCAGCTAATACTTTTTTAACTGAGTTAGGTAGCTTTGCACTCGTTTCTTCGGCATCCCAAATGCTATTAAGTAGGAATGTTCCGCCTTTACGGATACCCCTAAGCATATCGTATTTGCCTAGGTAAGCTGGTACGTGGCAAGCAACAAAGTCGGGAGTATTAACAAGATAAGGTGAACGGATGGGCTTATCGCCAAAACGAAGGTGTGAGGTGGTAACACCACCCGATTTTTTTGAGTCGTACGAGAAGTATGCTTGGCAGTACTTATCGGTATTCTCACCAATAATTTTGATGGAGTTTTTATTTGCACCAACGGTTCCGTCAGAACCTAATCCGTAGAATTTACCTTGGAAAGTTCCCTTGTCGGCAAGGTTAACCTCTTCCTTAAGGGGTAATGATTTAAAGGTAACGTCATCAACAATCCCAACAGTGAATTGGTTTTTAGGCTCGTTCATCATTAGGTTATCAAAAACCGAGATGATTTGTGAAGGAGTAGTATCCTTTGAGCTCAAACCGTAGCGGCCACCAACAATAATCGGGGCATTCTCTTTTCCATAGAAAAGATCTTTAATGTCAAGGTAAAGTGGGTCGCCATTGGCACCAGTCTCTTTAGTACGATCTAGTACGGCAATACGCTTAACGCTTTTTGGGAACGCTCTAAAGAAATGCTTAGCTGAGAATGGACGGTAAAGGTGAACCGCAATAAGGCCAACTTTTTCGCCCTGAGCCATTTTGTAATCAATAACCTCTTTGATGGTATCGGTTACAGAACCCATTGCAACAATAATATTCTCTGCGTTGGGGTCGCCGTAGTAGTCAAACAGGTCGTACTTGCGTCCGGTAATTTCCGAAAGCTGCTTCATGTAATCTTCAACAATCTCAGGAAGAGCATCGTAGTACTTGTTGGCTGCTTCGCGTGATTGGAAGTAGATGTCGGGGTTTTGAGCAGTACCACGGGTTACTGGGTGCTCTGGGTTAAGGGCTCTGTCGCGGAATGCTTGTAGGGCATCGCGGTCAACCAAACCAGCTAGTTGTTCAGTTTCCAGAACCTCTATCTTTTGAATTTCATGAGAAGTACGGAAACCATCGAAGAAGTGAAGGAAAGGAATTCTCGATTTAATAGATGCAAGGTGAGCAATAGCAGAAAGGTCCATAACCTCCTGAACACTGCCTGTGGCAAGCATGGCAAAACCAGTTTGACGAGTACTCATCACATCGCTATGGTCTCCAAAGATAGAAAGGGCTTGCGCTGCAAGGCTTCGAGCCGATACGTGGAAAACGCCAGGTAGTAATTCGCCAGCAATTTTATACATATTGGGGATCATGAGTAACAATCCCTGTGAGGCAGTAAAGGTAGATGTTAACGCACCTGCTTGAAGCGATCCGTGAACGGCACCAGATGCACCAGCTTCAGACTGCATTTCAGTAACCTGTACGGTTTCACCAAAAATGTTCTTCCTGCCAAAAGCAGCCCACTCATCAATGTACTCGGCCATTGTTGATGAAGGAGTGATTGGGTAAATAGCAGCAACCTCGCTAAACATATAGGCTATGTGCGATGCTGCGTAGTTACCATCACAGGTGATAAACTTCTTGTTTTTTCCCATTGTTAAAGTGTATTTCGTTGATAAATAGATGCTTGAAAATTTTATGTCAGCTTAGCAAAGGTAAGCATAATTCATGAAAAACGAAATGTTGTTAAGCATTTAACAGTTAGGGTTTTTGCTGTAACGTTTGCGATAAACTTTTGTGGGTACTAATTATATGATCCTAAGAATGATGAGATTGGAGAGGAGATAATTCGGAATGGTGTTGCTTTCAAATCGAAAATTTGCAATCGCTATAACTTGCGGGTTGCAAAACTCGATTGTGCATATGGCTTATATTTACTAACTTCGCAGGAGTATGATACTTGAAATTTATAATAATTATGGATAAGACTTTTAAAATAGGATTGCTCCGCGAGACCAAAACTCCACCCGATAAAAGGGTGGCCATTCCACCGGCACAAGCTAAAGAACTAAAGGGAATGTACCCTCAGGTGCAGATTGTTGCTCAACCTAGTGAGCTGCGCTGTTTTTCCGATTCTGAGTATGTTGAGGCAGGTATACCTCTACAGGAGGATGTGAGTGATTGCGACTTGCTGATAGGGGTAAAGGAGGTGAAAATTGAAGCCTTACTGCCCGGTAAATCCTATCTGTTTTTCGCACACGTCGCCAAAAAGCAACCTCATAACCGAAAACTTATACAGGCTATTGCTGACAAAGGGGTAACCCTGCTCGATCATGAATACCTGACCAACCCTAAAGGGGAGCGACTTGTGGCCTTTGGCCATTGGGCTGGTGTTGTGGGAGCTTACAATGGTTTAATTGCCTATGGCCAACGAACTGGCCAGTTCGAACTACCCCGCGCCAAGGATTGTCACGATTATATGGAACTTGTTGGTGTGTTAAAGAAAATCAAACTCCATTCGGCCAGGATTTTAATAACGGGTGGTGGTCGTGTGGCTGGGGGTGCGTTGGAAATTTTCAAAACCCTCGGAGTAAAGGAAGTTGAGCCAGAGGAGTATCTCACCAAACAGTTCGATGAGCCCGTGGTGTGCCGCCTCGATCCTTGGCATTATGCTCAGCGTAAGGATGGGAAACCATTCGACTGGCAGCACTGGCTTACTAATCCTATGGATCACATATCAACATTTGTTCCCTACACTAAGGTTACCGATCTATTTGTGGCGTGCCACTTTTGGGATTTCAGATCACCAATTTTCTTTAGAAAGGAAGATATGAGCGCTCCTGGCTTTAGCATTAAGGTAATAGCAGATGTTAGCTGCGATATTCCAGGTCCCATCCCCACAACACTGCGGGCAACAACCATTGCTGACCCATTTTACGATTACAGCATTGAACTTGATAATGAAGTGCCACCTTTTTCTGGAGAGAAAAATGTAACCATGATGACTATCGATAACCTGCCGGGAGAGCTACCACGCGATGCCAGCGAGTATTTTGGTAAGATTTTGGTAAATACTGTTGTTCCTCATTTCCTCGGAAGCGATGAGGATGGGGTTGTAAAACGTGCTACCATTGTTAAGGATGGGAAGTTAACCGATTTATATCAATATTTGCAGGATTATTTAGAGGGGAAAGAGTAGGGAATTAGTATATTTTTCGGCAAAAGGGTTAGATGTTTTTTTAAGCATCTAATCCTTTTTTTGCTTTTAGTTAACAGAGTGGAGGAGCACAAGATCTTTTATAGCATTTAATAGAGCGGCATAACAAAATTTGTCAACCCTGTGGTGATATGTTTTATGTGTTTGAAATATAGTGATTAATGGAGATTTATAACGACACCTTAATGTTAGGTCAACCTTTGATATTTGTAAAAAGGTATTAAGTCGGCCTTTCATAATGCTTTTCTTCGTGATAAATAAAACCAATACGCATTATGAAAGAAGTTGTAATTGTATCTGCAGCACGTACCCCGATAGGAAGTTTTGGCGGCAGCCTTTCTGGTTTTTCTGCTATCGACCTTGGTGTAATAGCTGCTAAGGAGGCCATAAAAAGAGCAGGAATTACTCCCTCGGAGATTAACGAAACCATAATTGGAAATATCCTTTCTGCTGGATTAGGCCAGAATATATCGAGGCAAATTTCTGTGAATGCAGGAGTTCCTGAAACAAGCCCAGCAATGGCTATTAACCATCTGTGCGGGTCGGGTTTGCGCTCTGTTGCGCTTGCCGCTCAGGCAATTATGCTTGGCGATGCCGATGCTGTGCTTGCTGGGGGAACGGAGAGCATGACCAATGCTCCTTACCTTTTACCTAAAGCCCGGAGCGGTTACAGAATGGGGCATGGTGAGATTGTTGATTCGATGATTCTCGATGGCCTTACCGATGCATTCAACAATTACCATATGGGCATTACTGCCGAGAATATTGCCGAACAGTGGGAGATTACTCGCGGCGAGCAGGATGAGTTTGCGGTTAAAAGCCAGAACAAGACAGAGGCCGCTCAAAAGGCCGGAAAATTTAAGGATGAGATAGTACCCGTTGAAATTCCGCAGCGTAAGGCCGATCCAATAATCTTTGCCGATGACGAGTTTCCAAAGCATGGTTTAACAATCGATAAACTTGCCAAACTTCGTCCTGCATTTAAAAAGGATGGAACTGTAACCGCTGGCAATGCATCGGGTATAAACGATGGTGCTTCGATGCTGGTTGTGATGTCGGCCGAAAAGGCAAAAGCATTAGGATTAAAGCCTTTGGCTAAGATTGTATCATACGGAAATGCAGCCCTCGATCCAAAAATTATGGGTTACGGGCCAGTTCCCGCTACGCGTGCCGCTTTGCTAAAAGCAAAAATGAAGATAGAGGATATTGAACTTATTGAAGCCAACGAGGCGTTTGCCGCCCAATCATTAGCCGTGGTTCGTGATCTTAAACTAAATCCCGAGATAGTTAACGTGAATGGCGGAGCCATTGCCCTTGGTCATCCCATTGGTGCATCGGGCGCCCGTATATTAACAACGTTGATTTACGAGATGAAACGACGCAATGTAACCACTGGGCTAGCAACCCTTTGCATAGGAGGCGGACAGGGAACGGCATTGATCGTTGAGAATCTATAGGATGAGGGAGTAAATGTGAAATGTAAAGGTGGGAGAATGAAGGCTGTAATCAGTAATCAGTAATTAGTGAACAAATAATCAATTTGTCTGCCTTTGGCAGATCAATAAACAAAAAATTACAAATATGAAAAGACTTGAGAATAAAGTAGCTATTATTACAGGTGGAGCCGATGGCTTAGGAAAAGCAGGGGCTAATCTATTTGCAAAAGAGGGAGCCACAGTAATTATTTGGGATATGAACGAGGCGAAGGGAAACGAAACCGCTTCCGAAATAGTGTCAAATGGAGGTAAAGCCTCATTTTTCAAGGTTAACACGGCAATTTTTGAGGAGGTAGAGAATGCCACTAAGAGAGCTGTTGAGGAATTTGGCAAGGTAGATATCCTAATAAACAACGCTGGTATTACTCGCGATGCATCACTTAAAAAGATGACTCCCGAGCAGTGGCAACAGGTAATTGATGTAAATTTAACTGGCGTTTTCAACTGTGCTAAGTGCGTTAGCGGCTATATGGTTGAGAAGGGTTATGGTAGAATTATTAATACATCATCGGTTGTGGCGCTTTACGGAAACTTTGGCCAAACCAACTACGTAGCCACTAAGGCTGGTGTTATTGGTATGACCAAAACCATGGCTCGCGAGTTGGGTCGCAAGGGGGTTACTGTTAACGCTGTTGCACCTGGTTTTATCGCCACCGAAATGGTGAAGAAAATGCCCGAGGATGTGCTTAAAGTTATGGAGGCAAAGGTGCCCGTTGGTCGTTTGGGTATGCCCGAAGAGATTGCATCGGCATACCTTTTCCTTGCTAGCGATGAGGCTGCCTATATCAATGGCACAACGCTTAGTGTTGACGGCGGAATAACCATTTAATTATTCAATTAAACCTTCGCAAGCAGTTTGCTTGTTTTGCCAACTGGTAATTGCAAATTGCCAATACAAATGAGATAGTATTTATAATGATTTAACATAGAAAAATGGCAACAAACGCACAAGTTTTAGGTACTTGGATACTGATAGCCCTTTACGCATCGGCAGTTTTGTATTTTGTGATAAGGGGTGCTATGGGTACCAAAAGTATGAAGGATTACGCAGTGGGTAGCATTAACTTTTCGCCAGCATTTGTTGGTATGTCGTTAGCTGCTGCAATGACAAGTGCAGCCACTTTTATCATTAACCCAGGCCTAATTGCATTGTATGGGGTTAGCGGGGTTTTATCGTTTGGATTATTCTTTCCGCTGGCCTCAATGATCTCGCTGGTTGTGCTCACCAAGAGTTTCCGAAAGTATGGAGAATCCGTTAGCGCTGTGTCGCTAGCCAGCTGGATTGGAAAACGATATAATAGCAACGGCTACTCGCTATTCATTGCATTCCTGTCGGTTTTGCTTATCACCTTTATCGTTTTGATACTGGTTGCCCTTACCAAGGTTTTTGCCAGCGCGCTTAATACAAACGAGATATATACTCTGGCAGCAATAATCATCTTTGTGTTTGGGTATATGATGTTTGGTGGAGCAAACTCGATGGTGTACACCAATGCCATTCAGGCTGGGGTGATGGTTATTGTGGCAATAATTCTGCTGGCCTCTGGTTATAAGCATTTTGGAAACGGATTAACAGGCTTTTTTGAGACCTTAAAATCTATCGATCCAGTATTGGTGAAATCGACAAATGAGGGAAGTCCGCTATTTCGAGATTTTTGGGAAATTATCCTTGCCCAAGTAATTATTGGCGCAGCAGTGGTTTGCCAGCCCCATATCATCACAAAATCTCTTTTGCTTAAAAAGGAGAGCGATGTGAATAGATTTTTGGTAGTTGCGGTTATTGTTGAGGCACTTTTCTTCTCGGTAGTAATTGCTGGCCTTTATGCTCGTATCGAGTTTCCCGATCTTATGGTGAATGGTGCAAAGTTGGGTAACGATAGTATTATTCCAACTTACGTTATCCATATCTTTTCCAAGGGATGGTTGGCGTTGCTAGTAGGTCTGTTTGTTATTCTTGGGCTGATAAGCGCTGGTATGTCGACCCTTGAGGGGCTTATTCAATCGCTTAGCACCAGTATTACTAATGACATTATTAACCCACTATTTGGTAAAAGAATAAACAGCGATAAAAGTTATATTCGTATAAACAGGTTGGCTATTGTTGCTTTGGCTGTGTTTGCATTTATCCTATCGCGACAGCAGCTAATATCGCCAAACCTAAGCGTAGCAATTTTTGCGCAGAATGGTGTTTACGCCTATTTCTCAATTATTTTTATACCAATTGTTCTTGGCATTTTCGGAAAGAGCGTTAGCCTTAAAGCTCCACTATGGGCTTCAATTACAGCATTTGCTACTCATTTTGGGGTGTACTACGGTTTGCCCTATTTGGTTAGCAACGAAATTGCAAGTTTAGGCTACTTTAATAAGTACTTCGTGGGAACGGTTCACAATCCGGCCATTGCAGCAGCATCTGCCATTGTGCTATCGGCACTTGTTGGGCTAACCCTCTACCAAATCGATAGAATAAAAGCTAAATCAGCATAAAAACAATTAGATATGAAGGATTATTCTCCCGAGTATAAGGCCAAATTAATATCAATTGAGCAAGCCGTAAAGCTGTTGAAAAGCAATACCGATGTAATAGTGGCTCAGTGCGCTTCCGAACCACTGGGTTGTATGAGCAAATTTCATCTTGTAAAAGATAAGGTGAAGAATGTTCAGGTTTTTTCCGTGCTTACCCTAAAACCATACGATTTTTATATGAAACCCGAGATGAAGGGACACTTTGAACTGTGCAGCTGGTTTCACGCACCTGGCTCACGTCAAGCAATAAAGGAGGGCGCCGGAACGGTTACTTTTGTACCCAATATGCTCCACAGGGCAGCAACCGACAGGCTCAAGGTACGCAAACCGCATATGTTTTTTGGTACTTGTACTCCGCCCGATGAGAAGGGATTCGTATCGCTTTCGCTGGGAGTAACTTACGAGAAAGATATTCTTGAGGCAGCCGAAATTACGGTGCTCGAGGTGAACGATAAGCTACCCCGCACCTTTGGCGATACGCACGTGCATATTGATGATGTTGACTACTTTGTGGAGTACTCCCAAACCCCACCAACCCTTCCATCGCCCGAACCCGATGAGGTGGCAATGAAGATTGGTAATAATATTGCCCAGCTGGTTGACGATGGGTCAACCATTCAGCTTGGTATTGGCGAAATACCCAATGCGGCAGCCCTATCGCTTCGAGATAAGAAGGATTTGGGTGTACACACCGAAATGCTGGTGGACTCGATGGTGGAACTTTACGAGATGGGTGTAATCACCAATAAGCAGAAGGCTTTTCACAAGGATAAGTTCATCTGCACTTTTGCTATGGGCTCCGAAAAGATGTACCAATGGCTACACAACAATCCAGCGGTAGAATTTTTGCGTGGCAAGTACGTGAACGACCCTTGCATTGTGAAGAATAACTCCAAAATGGTTTCCATAAACACCTGCATAATGGTCGATTTTACTGGACAGGTGGCCAGCGAATCCATTGGCATAAACCAGTACTCCGGAACAGGTGGACAGACCGATACGGCCGTGGGTGCGGTTGAGGGGTTCGATGGTTTGGGAAAATCGATAATTGCTTGCCGATCAACCGCTCAAAAGGGAAAGATTTCGACCATCGTTCCTGTACTTCCCGAGGGTACTGCAGTAACACTCCATCGTAGCAATACCGACTGGGTTGTAACGGAATTTGGCGCTGTTAGGCTTACCGGATTAACTGTTAGGGAAAGAACCAAGGCTTTAATCTCCATTGCTCATCCCGATTTTAGGGCGGAATTAACCGAGAAGGCAGAGAAGATGGGGTATGTCTAATATGTCGGTAATCGGTAGTCGGTAGTCGGTAATCGGTAGTCGGTAATCGGTAGTCGGTAGTCGGTAATCGGTAATCGGTAGCCATTAAACATTCAACCAACCAATCAACCAATCAACCAATAAATAAATCAATCAATCAATCAATCAAAGATGTTACCCGTAAAAATATCAGGAACAGGAGTTTATTCACCAGGCGAGCCTATCGATAATCTAGACCTCAAGCGTTTGGCTGGGATAGAGTTCGATCACGAGAAAACTGAGGCTAAGCTGGGTATTTATAAACGTCATATTGCCCATTTGCGTGGAATTGACGAAACTACCGCCGATTTTGCCACCAAAGCTGCTGAGCAGGCCATTGCCGATGCTAAAATTTCGGCAGATGATA
>DDWD01000083.1 GCA_002345825.1 Bacteroidales bacterium UBA2295 | reverse complement strand
TAAGGTGGAAGACAAGCTGGTTGATGTGCTCCAATATCAACCAGCTTGTCTTCCACCTTATGAACTTGAAGCTAAAGCAAGAAATTACTTTCTTGTACGCCCTTACAAAAAAACGTTAGGCATTTGGTACTGGGTTGAATGTTACATATCAGCAGATATTAATATTGCTTTAGATTATTACACCCAAGAGGGTTGGACCCGGTATATTAGCACACAAAACTACCCATCAAGATTAGCAAGGAAAATAGAAGGGGAGATTGTGAGAAACTCTGGATTACAATGTTCTTCCAACCTACAGGTACACTTTGGTGGCTATGATTGCTGGGCAAGTTCAAATAGGGTAAAATGGAAAAAAGCTATTTTAAAATGTGGCGATCTATTATATTAAAAATAAGCCAATTATTCTTTTGTTAAAAAAACAAAATAACTGCGGATCATTATTATTATAGTATTTTCCGCAGTTATTACTCTATCCTTTACAGAAAATAGCATTTTAGTTTTTATAAATTTCAAAAAACAAATGATTTTATGTTACGAATACTATTTCTTTCATACCTGATCTTTAGTTTTTCAATATTTGGCTCAGGCCAAAATACGCCTCTAAAAAACAGGCAATCCTTTAAATTAGGATATTCCAACACACCTAAATTAGCCAACTGGAGCAGCAAATTGATGAATAACAACCTGTGGCTTGAGGGTAATTACGGACACAACAACTTTTTGGAGTCGGGCATTTACCTAGGGTACACCAACTTCACAAATTACGATGCTACAACAGACCTGAATCAGAATATACAAACGTACACATCCAATGCTTTTTTTTACGGCGTAAACACTAACCTTCAAATTTTACCGCTACTAAAACCTGCCCAAGAACCCCGATTAGATCTATACATCTCGGGAAAAGTTGGCCTGTTAAGCTTTGTGGCACCTAAAGAGAGCGTGCTAAGTGGCAGTACCTTTGATGCAAGTTTCTACTTAGGTGCAAGCTACTTTGTATTTCGCAACCTTGGCTTGTATGCCGAGTACGGCTTTAGCAAAAAGGTTAAGCAAAACGGTTTTGAGCCAGGCTATAAGCTGGGAATAGCAGTAAAATTATAAATTGCTTAAAAATGAAAGTTATGCTAGTAAAGCAATCTATAGTTGCTTTATTGTTCCTTTTACATGTACTTACAGGATGTATTGATAAGGTTGACTCGCCTCACAGCAACTTTAACCCAACACCTGTGGTAAACAGCATTATGGTTACCGGGAAACCAATTAAGGTTAACGTGTCGCTGGCTGTTGGTTTGCAAGCACCAAAGGCTTCGGTTGTAGATAATGCCGAAGTGCTTCTTTACGTGAACAATCAGCTGGCCGAACCCCTTGAGCATACTGGTAATGGGATATACAAATCGCAGCTGGTGGCACAGGAGGAGACCGAATATCGATGTGAGGTTACCATTCCGGGCCATCCCACGGCAATAGGGTCAACATATATCCCAAAACATAGTAAAGTTAAAATTACGGAGCATATAGATATTGCAGGTGCCGACGAGGAGGGATGGCCTTTTGCTGCAGTTAGGGTATCGTTTAGCAACACTCCCGATAAAACAACTTACTACCAAATAGCAATAAAAATAATACGAGAAGATAGAGTTAGAACGCAGCTACAAACATCTAATATTGTCGATCCGGTTCTACTTAGCGAGGGGCTCCCGCTGCTTGTATTTAACAACCAGACCATACAGGGTAACAGCTACACCATGACCATTAACTACGGAAATGGACACAACGAGTACTTAAACGGAGTAAATGACCCCATTTGGACCCTCGACCCAGTTCAAATTGAGCTCCGAACAGTAAGCCACGATTACTATAAATATATAAAGCAACTTTACCTTTATGAGCAATCAACTGGCGAGCCACTCCTTACTCCCGGTGCAACATCGCACTTTAAGCTGCATAGCAATATCGAGAATGGCTATGGCATATTTACGGGTTACTCCTGGGCAAACTCATCAATTCACACCCCTAAATAACATTTTATTGTGAAGATTATACACTCACACATTCTATTGGTTTTGTGCATTCTCCTAACACCACAATTGGCAACTGGGCAGCATCGCGTATCGGGATTTATAAAGGATAGCCTTAGCCGTGAGGTAATGGTTGGAGCACATGTAATTGATAGTACCCGATTGAGGGTTGTGGCAACCGATAATAACGGATTTTTTAGCATCAGCATAAAAAATGGCAATGCCTTAGCGTTCTCGTTTGTGGGCTACAAAGCCAAAACGTACCTGCACAGCACAAAAACCGATACGCTGTTGGAGGTGCTCCTAAGCCCCGCTAACGATATTGATGAGGTGGTAATTAAGCACACCAAACGGCTAACTCACAACATATCAACCCTAAGCAACGTGGAGTTACAGCAGCTACCTTCGCTTGGCGCCAAGCCCGATGTGATGAAAGCAATTCAGCTGTTACCCGGAATTCAGTCGCAAAACGAAGGGACTAGCACCGTAATGGTTCGCGGAGGCAATCCCGGCGAAAACCTTTACCTGTTCGATAATGTTGCGCTGATATACGTAAATCATCTAGGCGGGTTTACCTCGGTTTTCAACCCCGATATAATTAACAATATCAACGTGTTTAAAGGCGGTTTCCCTGCTGCATACGGTGGTAAACTATCGTCAATTATTGATATTGCCCAACGTGAGGGCAATGTGAACAGCATAAAAGGTTCGTACAGCATTGGTGTTACCGATGCCTCATTTGCTGTAGAGGGCCCAACACCAATAAAAAACACAACGTTTATTGTAACTGGGCGCAAAACCCTAATCGACCCACTGCTTGCTCTGGCCAGTCACTTATCGGGTGGTGGCGATTACATCATATCGTACGGTTTTCACGATATCAACGGAAAATTCACCTGGCGCCCCGACCCCAAAAACTCCCTTAGCTTTAACCTATACCAAGGCGATGATTACCTAAACTACTGGTATAGCGAAAAATCCTTATCGGGGAGCGAGAAGGCTCGTTTGGCAAATGTTTGGGGCAACTGGCTACTCTCTACCCGATGGAGCAGGGTTCATAGCCCAAGGCTATACTCAACCCAAAGCCTATCGTTCGTTCGTTACAGACTAAAACTCAGGCAAACCTATGAGAACACCAAACCTGATAACCAATACGATATCACCAGAAAATTTCTCTCGTCAGTACAGGACATCTCCTACAAATGGGGTTTTAAGGGTGAGGTTTTAACAGGATGGAAAATTGACTTTGGACTACAGTCGTCGCTCCTTAGCTACAATCCCAATAGCATATACCTATCAAACAACCCTAATGTAACCAACGAGCCCAAAATAAATGCTCTTGAATCGGCTATTTACGCCGACAATGCGTTGGAAATTCCAAAAATTCTAAACCTACGGCTTGGGGCAAGGCTGGTAAGCTATGCAACAAAAAATTACAACACAATTCGTTTTGAACCCCGTGCCAGCCTAGACATCAACATAAACACAAACCACTCGGTAAACATTGGGTACATGACCACCAACCAGTTCTCGCATCTGCTGTTTACCCAAGGCGAAATAATGAGCAGCGAGGTTTGGGTTCCGGCTGACAATAGCATTAGCCCCGCATCAACCGAGCAGCTATCGGGGGGGTGGCGTGGTGTTTTTGCAAATGGAATGTTCGATGCCGAGGTTAGTGGCTACCACAAAACCTTGACAAACATATCAACCTATGCCGAGGGATACAGCTCGCTTATGGGCGATGGTACTTGGCGGACAAAGGTTGAAAGTGGTGGTGAGGGTAGAGCATACGGAGCAGAAGTTTTTATACGCAAAAACCAAGGCAAATGGACTGGTTTTCTAGGATACTCGTGGTCCAAGGCATTCCGAAGGTACAACCGCATAAACGATGGGGTTGAATACGTGTTTGAATACGACCGCCCCCACAGCCTATCGATGAACATCAGCCGAAAGCTAAACCAAAACCTTACGCTTAGCGCATCGTGGGTTTTCCAATCGGGCTTACCCTTTACCCCAGTAATTGGGCGGCAAAACGTCCCAGAGCTAAGGCTTTTAACCGATGAGGAACCCGACTACTACGAGGCATTTGTATATGGCGAGAGAAATAGTGCCCGTATGAAGAGTTACCACAGACTCGATTTGGCATTGCATTACTGCACCTACACCCGTTATGGCAATAAGGCACAATGGACATTTGCAGTTTACAATGCCTACAACCGGAAAAACCCATTTAGCTACGTTTATACACATGACACCTCAATGGAAGGGAGCGTTCCAACCCCCTTCTTTAGCGGCAGAAACACCTATGAGCCCTTTACGCTGTACCAAGCAAGTTTTTTCCCCGTTATCCCAACGGTTTCGTACAAAGTGTTTTTCGGAGAACCCAAACCTGAGGGGTATGCCAAACGCAAAAAACGGTCACTGCTGCAGAAACTGCTATACCACTAAATAAGGGTTACTGGCTGCTATAAATTACCCCGAACTGCTCTGGCATTGCTGGAGCAGTTTTTCTACCAGCAAAATATAACTAAATTCCCCTTTTCAAGTTCTTAACGCTACTCACGGGTTGACTATCCACTTAGCGGATAGTCAACCCGTGAATAAAAGGAACTGCCAAAGACGTCAGTCAGACATTTTGCCTACTGGCAAACTGTGTCCTCCAATCATCCATTTTCCAGACGCTGACAGGAGCTGCGCACGCTGTCAGGTCAACCGTTCAATCATTCAATCAATTAAACCCGACACTGCCATTTTACCTACCTTTGGCAGGGACCTTCGCACCCTGTCTGCCCTGTTGGCGACAGGCAGGCAGGCAATCACCCCCTCACTCCTCCTCATACCAACTCTTATAAAGCAGGTAGCCCTTGGCAATGCGCTGGTTTATCTGCATCGATTGCTCCACATCTATCTTCTTCACAAATTTGGCGGGAACGCCAGCGTAAATGCTACCGGGCTCAATCTTAGTATTGGCTAGCACAAGAGCGTTGGCCGCCACAATGGCGCCCTCGCCTACCACGGCATCATCGAGCACGGTGGCGCCAATGCCTATTAATGCACCCGACTTTACCGTTGCGCCGTGCACGGTTACATTGTGCCCAATAATTGCATCGTCCTCGAGCGTAACCACCGATTTTTGGTAGGTTGTATGCAGCACGGCATTATCCTGCACGCTCACACGGTTACCAATGCGTATGGGGTTTACATCGCCCCTAAGCACCGCGCCGTACCATATGCTGCAGTCGTCGCCTATCTCCACATCGCCAATTATTACAGCCGTTTCGGCAATAAAACAGTTCTTTCCAATTTTGGGAGATTTACCCCGTAGCTTTCTTATGATTGCCATGCCAATATTTTGGTTGATGATTAATATCAACAACAAAGATAGGGCATCTTTTGCTTAACCAAACCAAAAAAAATTAGCGACAATCACTCGTCCCTCAGATTCAAACCTTACTATCAGCCAATTATAAATTCGCACTCCGAAAACGTTTTAAACCTGATAAGAATCATGTTGTAAAACAACCAAAAAAAACTTTTCTAGCGTTTTTCCTTTCATAAAATAGCTAATTTTGCATTATAATTTTCAAGCAGGGGGTTTAATTGAAAAGCCTGAAACCAAATTTAGTGTGCATATAGAATGGGTATCCATTTTATATGCATTTGTATTTTAGGATTCCCCCCCAATGAGAAACAAATAAATTTAAACCATTATGGATAAAGAAAAGCAAGTACTTGAAGTTGACGAGGTATCGATACGATTCTCGGGCGATTCAGGTGATGGAATGCAGCTTAGCGGAACTCTTTTTTCCGATGCCTCAGCGCTTTTTGGCAATGGGGTAAGCACTTTCCCCGATTACCCATCGGAAATTCGTGCCCCCCAAGGTACAATCGGCGGTGTTTCTGGATTTCAATTGCAAATTGGCAGCAAAAAGGTTTATACCCCTGGCGATTATTGCGATGTGCTAGTGGCTATGAACCCCGCAGCCTTAAAGGCCAACGCTAAGTGGCTAAAAACTGGGGCTACTGTTATTGCCGATAGCGATACTTTTAACGAGAAGGGATTACAGCGGGCAAAATACAAAACCAACGATCCCATTGCTGAACTTAAGCTGGAAGACTATAACGTTATTTTCGCCCCCATAACAACCCTAACAAAAGAAAGCCTTAAAGAAACAGAGCTGGACAACAAGAGTATTCTCCGTAGCAAGAATATGTTTGCACTTGGAATGGCTTACTACCTGTTCGACAGACCTCTAAACTTCACGGAGCATTTCTTTGAGGTGAAATTCAAGAATCGGCCTCGTATTGTAGAGGCAAACAAAAAGGTGCTTCGCGATGGATACAACTACGCAGGGAATATTCACGCAATCCCTAGCACATACAAAGTACCAACATCGAACTCTATAAAAAAAGGGAGATATCGTAATGTAAATGGTAACACGGCAACCGCATGGGGACTAATTGCTGCTGCCGAAAAGGCTAACCTTCCGCTGTTCTGCGGGTCGTACCCTATTACACCAGCTACCGATATCCTTATTGAACTGGCAAAACGTAAAGATTTAGGCGTTAAAACCCTGCAAGCCGAGGATGAAATAGCAGGTATCTGCACATCAATAGGAGCTTCCTTTGCTGGCAATTTTGCTGTAACAACTACATCGGGACCTGGACTTTCGCTTAAATCTGAAGCAATTGGTCTAGCCGTAATGACTGAACTACCCTTGGTTATTGTAAACGTTCAGCGCGGTGGCCCCTCAACAGGGTTGCCAACCAAGACCGAGCAAAGCGATCTATTTCAAGCGCTATACGGTCGCAACGGCGAGTGCCCACTTGTAGTTGTAGCTGCTAGTACACCCAGCAACTGCTTCGATTGGGCTTTTGAAGCTTCGAAAATATCTCTTGAGCATATGACTCCGGCTATCCTTTTGACCGACGGATACATTGCCAACGGTACCGAGCCATGGCTAATTCCCAGCATGAAGGACTTTCCCGAGATTAAACCACCTATTGTTCCCGATGGAACAACAGACTACTTACCCTACGAGCGCGATCCAGAGCGGTTGGCACGTCGCTGGGCAATTCCAGGCCAAGTAGGCCTAGAACATCGACTTGGTGGTTTGGAAAAAGATTTCCTTAAGGGATCAGTTTCACACGATCCGTTGAATCATCAAAAAATGGTTGATGTAAGAGCCGCTAAGGTTGAAAAGGTAAAGGATTTTATACCTGAGCAAGAACTAGTTGGCGACAACGAGGGCGACTTGCTAGTTGTTAGCTGGGGCGGCACATTTGGTCACACCTTCTCTGCTGTTCAGGAACTTCGCAAGGAGGGCAAAAAAATATCACTATGCCACATTCACTACATAAACCCGCTACCAAAAAACATAAACGAAATCTTCAGCAAGTTTAAAAAGATTGTTGTTTGTGAACTGAACCTTGGCCAAATGGCTGATTACCTACGAATGAAACATAGCGATTTCAAATATCTTCAGTACAACAAGGTACAGGGTCTTCCCTTTACCATTGCTGAACTAAAAGATAACTTTAACCAAATACTGGAGGGCAAGTAACCATGAGCAAACACAATTATACTCCCCAAGATTTTAAAAGCGACCAGGAAGTAAAATGGTGCCCCGGATGTGGCGATCATGCAATACTCAACTCCGTATACCGAGCATTACCAGAGGTTTCCGATGCTCTGGACTACGACAAAGAACGATACGTTTTTGTATCGGGTATTGGATGCTCCAGCCGATTTCCATACTACGTTGACACCTTTGGATTTCACGGAATTCACGGTAGAGCATCGGCAATTGCCACGGGCGTTAAGGTTGCAAATCCAAAGCTAAGCGTTTGGCAAATGACCGGTGATGGCGATGCGCTAGCCATTGGAGGAAACCACTTTATCCATGCTATTCGCCGTAATATCGACATAAACATCATCCTGTTTAACAACGAGATTTATGGCCTAACCAAAGGACAGTACAGCCCAACCTCCAAACTAGGAGCAGTTACCAAAACATCGCCCTACGGAACCGTTGAGCAACCGTTTAACCCGGGCGAACTGGTAATTGGGGCTAAGGGAACCTTCTTTGCCCGTTCCATCGATATGGATGTGAAGCTAACCGCCGAAATTCTGGTGGATGCCGCAAAGCATGATGGTGCCTCAGTGGTAGTTGTACAACAAAACTGTGTAATCTTTAACGATAACACGCACGCATCGATAACAGATAAGGAGCACCGTGCCGACCGCACCATCGTTCTTCGTCACGGCGAGAAGATGCTTTTTGGCAAAGACAAGGAGAAGGGTTTGGTAATGGAAGAGAATCAACTAAAGGTGGTTACCATTGGCGAGAACGGTTACACCCTTGATGATATTCTTACACATAACGCACAAAATCCAAATCCGGGTTTGCATATGATGCTTACCAATATGTCTTTTCCCGAATTTCCTTTTGCTCTTGGCGTTATTAGAGCAGTTAAATTCCCTACATACGACGACAATGTTAGGGACCAGGTGCTAGACATCAAAGAAAATGCAAAAATCAATTGCGTTGATGATCTGCTAAACAGTGGCGATACATACGAGGTATAGCCTAATTCTTATTTACCAAAAAAATGGGGAGCAATGTTGCTCCCCATTTTTTTACTTCTTAACTATTATCCCCAGTAATGTTGCTGAGGTGGAGTCTTTAATTTCCACATTAACATAGTCACCAATTTTTGCATTCTCTCGAGGGAAAACCACCACCTTATTCTGTGAAGTACGTCCGTAAAGCTGATCGGTTGATTTTTTTGAAACACCCTCGATTAATACTTCGAAACATTTTCCAACATCATTACGCTTGCTCTTCTCCGATAATTTGCTTTGCAATTCAATGATTTCAGTAAGTCGTCGGGTTTTCACATCGTCGGGAACATCGTCCTGCAGCCTTCGAGCGGCTTTGGTGTTGGGTCGCTCAGAGTATTTAAACATGTAGGCAAAATCGTACCCCACCCATTCCATCAGCGTAAGGGTTTGATCATGATCGACCTCTGTTTCGGTACAAAATCCGGAAATTATATCGGTAGATATCGATGTGTCGGGAAGAATTTTTCGAATGGCCTCAACACGGCCCATATAGTACTCACGGGAGTATCCCCTATTCATAAGTTCCAGCACTCTTGACGATCCAGACTGAACAGGAAGATGAATATGACTACAAATATTATCGTACATAGCCATGGTGTACAGCACCTCATCCGACAGATCCTTGGGGTGCGAAGTGGAAAATCGAACCCTAAGCCTAGAGTCGGTCTTGGCTACCTTCTCGAGTAATTCAGAAAAACTCACCCTACCTCCTACGTCATCCACCCAGCTGTAACTATCGACATTTTGTCCCAACAGGGTAACCTCCTTGTAACCCTCGTCAATCAGTTCCTTCACTTCGCGCAGGATAGTCTCGGGATTTCGGCTTCGCTCAGCACCCCTAACATAGGGAACCACACAGTAGGTGCACATATTATTACAACCCCGCATAATGGATACGTAGGCCGAAACACCATTCTTATCGAGGCGCACTGGACTAATATCTGCATATGTTTCCTCGCGCGATAGCAATACATTAATTCCCTTTTGCCCCTCCTCGGCCGATCGGAGGAGAACGGGCAGCTCCCTATATGCATCGGGGCCCACCACAATGTCAACCAACTTTTCATCCTCAAGCAGCTTGTCTTTAAGCCTTTCGGCCATACACCCCAATACTCCAATGAGCAGTGAAGGCTTTTTCTTTTTTTGAAGCCTAAACACATCTAATCTTCCCCATACACGGGTTTCGGCATTCTCCCTTATGGAGCAAGTATTTATCAGAACCACATCGGCATCAGCCAGATCAGAGGCAATATGGTATCCGTTGGCGGTTAAAATGGAGGCTACCACCTCGCTATCGTTTAAGTTCATTTGGCAACCGTAGGTTTCAATGTAAACCCTACCGTTTGTGCTATCAGTATTTGTTGTGGTCAATTTCAGTATTATTAAATTCGATACTATATTTGCTTGCAAAGGTAATGCAAAAAAATAATTTCGGAGATTGAATATAAATAGGGCTAGGAATAATCTGGCTAAAATAAACTACGATTTTTGATTGAACACTCATCCCTATTTAATTGATTATATGTATTTTAACGAAAGCTTATTGTTGCAGCCAATTTTCTTACTAAATTTACCGTTTCAACATAATGATTTATCAGCTTTTTGAGGCAAAACTGAATTTGCATTAGGTTTTTAAAACGTATAAAAATACTTTAGTATGTCTGGACATAATAAATGGTCAACCATCAAAAGAAAGAAAGGCGCAATTGATGCAAAGCGTTCCAAATTGTTTAGCCGAATCACCAAAGAAATTACCGTTGCGGTTAAAGAGGGAGGACCCGACCCTGAAAGCAACGCCCGTTTACGTGTGGCCATAAACAATGCCAAGGGAGTTAATATGCCCAAGGATAATATTCAGCGCGCCATCAGCAAGGCCGACAAGGAGGGCGATGCACTGCAAGAGATGACCTTTGAAGGCTATGGCCCCGAGGGTGTTCCAATTTTTATTGAATGCCTAACCGACAACAACAACCGTACGGTAAGTGCCATCCGATCAATCTTCACAAAACGAGGGGGTAGCCTTGGTACCAACGGATCACTTAGCTTCATGTTCGATCGTAAAGGAGTATTCACCATTATTAAAGGCGATATTGACCAGGACGAGCTGGAGCTGGAGCTAATTGATGCAGGTGCGGAGGAGATTGAGGTAAACGACGACACCATTGTTGTATATACCCAAATGGCCGATTTTGGCCGCATGCAGAAAAAACTCGAAGAGATGAATATTGAGGCTGAAAACGCTAGTTTACAGCGCATCCCCAACGATTACAAAACCCTTGAGCCACAAGCCGCAATGAAGGTTTTAAGAGTGATTGAGGACTTTGAGGATAACGAAGATGTGCAGAATGTTTACCATAACATTGAGATGACCGATGAGCTAATGCAAGCCATGGAGGAGAACGATTAGCTAGCATTTTGCTTTACCTAAAATTTACGATACCATTTATGAAAATCAGATTTTTTGCAATACGCATTGTTTCGCTTCTTTTCGTTCTCAGCATTATGGCTAGCTGCGGGCAGTACAACGAGATTGACGTGAGGGGAATAAGGGATGTGAAATTCCGTGGGTTAAAACAAAATGTTGTGCTACTTAGCTTTGAGGTTGAGATAGACAACCCCAATACCCGAAAAATATCAGTTATCGAGATTGATTTTATGGCTTGGCTAAACAACAGAGAGCTAGGCTCATTTAGAGTTACCGAACCAATCAAACTGGTTCCTTGCTCTAGGCAAACCTACTCGGTTCCCGCCGAAATTGAATTGCGAAACATAGCCGATGCTTTCCGAATAGCCTCATCGGGATCGATTGAAAGGCTACTCGACAAATTGGAGGTGGAGGGAAAAGTAAAGGGAAAATCGTTCCCCATGCGCAAAACCTTGAAGATTGAACGGCAGTCGCTTAAAAATATCTCATCGGGTTTGTAGAATTTCCTGCTGGATGCTACTGCCTTGTTTTATTTATAGATCAAAAATTTTACCTTTGCACCACTAATTTACATCTTCAAATGGGTATGTCCGTCGCGCCAAAGTATCTAAAAGTATTTGCTATCGCAATGCTGCTGCTTGCAATGAGCAGCCCAATGGAGCTATACTCGCAAATTCCCCTTGGTATAATTAACAAGCTACAAGAATCCGATCCGGAAAAGGGCAATATCACCATTGAGCAAGATGCAAAAATAGCGGAACTACTAAACAACTACTTTGTTCGGAATGCATCGCGACCCGGCATGCAGGGTTTCCGAATTAGAATCTATTTTGATACTGGGCAGCGTTCGCGTGAACAATCGGAAGAGGTTATGAACAAGTTCATGGAGCACTACCCGGGAATAACTATCTACCGAACATTCGATAGCCCATACTATAAAGTATCCGTTGGCGATTACAGAACTCGCGATGAGGCCCAGTTTGTTCTCAAACAGCTTATCCGAAAGTATCCCAAAGCGTTTATAATACCCGAGTGGATAAACTTTCCGCGAATCGACTGATCATTTCGAACATAACAACTAGCTTGCAAATGAAACCAACTTCCAAATCTCCCCAAACGGCAAAAGCAATATCAACAGGAGGTTCGGCTACTAACTATTGGTTGCAATCTGGATATTTTAATCTCAATTTCGGCAGTAAGAATTTTGGTTTATCTCAGTAAAAACTAGCTATGTCAGACCAGATTAAGCATGAATGTGGTATTGCCTTGATAAGGCTACTCAAACCCCTTGAGTACTACCAAGTAAAGTATGGATCATGGATGTATGGACTCCAAAAACTTTACCTCTTGATGGAGAAACAGCACAATAGGGGACAGGACGGCGCAGGGGTTGCCTCCATTAAGTTCGATCTTAAACCGGGACATCGATATATCGACAGAATTAGAAGTAACTCATCCTCCTCTATTCGAGATGTGTTCGACTCGATACAAGCAGGCATAAACAAGTGGGAGAACAAGCCCGATTCCATTAACGACCCCGCTTGGGCAAAGGTAAATATTCCCTTTGCAGCCGATCTGTATTTGGGTCATCTCCGTTATGGCACCTTTGGTAATAACTCCATCGATTACGTGCATCCCGTTATGCGCGAAAACAACTGGAAGTCGCGCACTCTCGTTCTAGCCGGAAACTTCAACATGACCAATGTGGATGAACTCTTCCAAAGGTTGATTGAATTAGGACAACACCCTAAGGATTACTCCGACACGGTTACCGTTCTTGAAAAGTTAGGTCACTTTATCGATGAGGAGAATCAGAAACTATTCCGACAGTACAAAAACGAGGGGAATTCAAATCAGAAAATAAGCGAGCTTATTGCCGACAACTTTAACCTTAGGCAATTGCTGCAAGAGGCCACCAAAGATTTTGATGGAGGCTATGCTCTTGCGGGGATGATAGGTCATGGCGATGCATTTGTTTGCCGCGACCCATGGGGCATCCGTCCGGCATATCACTTTGCAAACGATGAGATTGTAGTTGCTGCCTCCGAAAGGGCAGTTATTCAAACCGTGATGAACGTTACTGCCGACGAGGTTCAGGAGATCAAACCAGGGTATGCCCTTATTGTTAAGCGCGATGGGCAAGTAAATATGCAGGAAGTAAGGGTTCCGCAAAACAGAAGTTCATGCTCATTCGAACGTATTTACTTCTCAAGAGGTACCGATAGGGATATCTATCGCGAACGGAAAAAGTTGGGCGAACTGCTCACCCCAGTTATACTCGATAAGATTGACAACGACTTGGAGAATACTGTGTTCTCCTTTATTCCTAACACAGCCGAAACAGCATTCTACGGAATGGTTAAGGGTGTTGAGAAGCATATGCTAAAGGAAAAGGTGAGAACTATAAAAGAGAAGAATGGGAGCCTCACCGAAGCCGATATTGAAACGATTATTAGCGCACGCCCAAGGGTCGAGAAAATTGCAGTTAAGGATGTGAAACTCCGCACCTTCATCTCTCAGGATAAAGGGCGCGACGATCTGGTGGGGCATGTATACGATGTTACCTATGGAGCTTTAAATGAGGGCAAGGACAACCTGGTGGTTATTGACGATTCCATTGTTAGAGGAACCACCCTTAAGGAAAGTATTCTTAGAATCCTCGATAGGCTAAATCCGAAAAAGGTTGTAGTTGTATCCTCATCGCCACAGATTCGCTACCCCGACTGCTATGGAATAGATATGGCCAAGCTAGGCGATTTTGTTGCATTTAAAGCAGCCATTGAACTTCTTAAAGAAACGGGGCAAGAGAGCATAATTAATGCAGTGTACAAAAATTGCAAAGCGCAACAAAACTTGCCCAAAGAGGAACTTGTTAACTATGTGAAAGATATTTACAAACCTTTTTCCCCCGATCAAATCTCCGATAAGATAGCGCAGCTACTTACACCAAAAGGGATGAAGGCCGAGGTGAAAATCGTTTTTCAAACCATCGAAACGCTTCACATAGCCTGCCCCAACGATAAGGGCGACTGGTATTTTACAGGCAACTATCCAACCCCTGGAGGGAATAAGGTTGTAAATAACTCGTTCATCAATTTTATCGAAGGGCGGAACCAGCGAGCCTACTAACAGACTGTTAAGCACTGCTTTAAAAGTATTGATAAAAATCTAATAGCTATTGGCATTGATCTTGTAATGGTTTTTTGTAAATTTGTTTACAATCACCTAATCCATAAAAATTATGAAAAACCTAACGCTCGTTCTACTTTCGCTGGTGCTACTACTACCAGTTAATGCCATATCGCAAGATAAAAGAGCCCTTCGGGCTGCCGATCTGAGCTTCAGTGCCGCTGAAAAGGACTACAAAAAGGGCAACTACCAAGAGGCTGCACAAAAATACACCATTGTGGTCAACGCCGTACCAGCCTCTGTTGACTCTCGCAAGCACCTTGAGCTAAGACTTGATGCGCTAATCCAACTAGTTGATATCTACTTTTACAAAAGTGTGAATATTGAACAAGCTTGTGTTTATGTAAGCGAGTACAGCAACACCATGAACACTATTAAAAACTCTGGTGTGCTGAGAGGAACAACGCTGATGAAGTATTTAAAGCAAGAACAAGATTTTGCCAATAAGGAAGCAAAACAGTGCGATGGCTACGAAAGAATTGGTGGCTATATGAATAAATTTCGAAAGAATAGTTTCGAAAAGGAATTTGGTGAAAAGTTTGACTAGCATATATTTCATACCCCCAAAAAACAAACCCCGCACTCAGTGGGGTTTGTTTTTTTAATTCTCTACCTTTTGGTTATCTTCCTTTTGATAAATGAGAGTATATGCCTATCAAACTTATTCTGATAGATATCTGAAATGGTTATCATTATGGCTGTTTCCTCTACACCACCAAAGTAAGGGTTAACCACGGTTCCAAACATCTTCATCGAAGGGCTGATGTTCATGTAGGAGTTGATAAGAGGAGGGATTTGCTCGCCCAAATTTCTAATCTCCTTCGACAGAATCTTGTAATCCTCCTTGAAGTCGCTGCCTTCAAAAATTTTCTGCATTGACTCAGTGTCAATATTAACCTCCATGGGATTGATTGGGGTCACCAAGTTGTCTTTATCGGCAAAGTGCTTGTGCATAAAATATAGTAGCAAATCGCGAGCCGTGCGATTGTACTGCGTATACATGGTTACTTTACCAAAAAAATATTTTATGCCAGGATACAAAACTACTAGCGCCCCTAATCCGTCCCAAAGGTTATCGAGAGCATAGAGCCCTTTGGCACGCCTTTGAGCCGACTGGTAGCGAGGTTGTACAAATGAACGGCCTAACTCGATAAGATAAGGTAAATAGTCCTTTTTAAAACCATCGGAAAAATTGAATAGTGCTGTTGTTGACAGATTGAACTCCTCCCCTCTGCTTGGGTCAACAATGTGAAAACGATAGCCCCCGAGGATCTCTTTGTCCTTCGGATCCCATACAATAAGCTGCTTATAGGGATTCTCGGATGTGTCGTACTTGTCAATGTCAACACTTTTTCCAGTTCCTCCCCCTGCACTTCGAAAGCTAAGCTCTCTTAATCGGCCCAACTCCCTCATGATGTTTGGCGAATTATGGGCTGTTACGATGTAAAGTAAATTCCCGCCATTGTTGGTTTCGCGAATAAACTTATCGTTTGTCAACTCTTTCTCCAGCAAACGCTTATCTACCGGTTCAATTATCTGTTCCATTGTTTAAATTTTTCAGTTGTTGTGAGTATAATGGCCAAACTCCATCACAAACCGTTGCTACTTCTTCAATTGGTAAACTCTAGCCTTTACCCATTTGGCCCATTCCTGAGGTGTTTTTGATTCATCAAAGGTTTCAAATGGTATGGGTTCTCCTATTATAATATGAGGCTTTTGTCCCTTCTGCTTAAACATCTCATCAACAAGATAAAGCATCTCAATGTTTATTTTTATTCCAAGAAAGGTTCGAATTCGGCTTAGGTTGTAAAAGAAGTTAGAGTTTCGTCCGCTGAAAAAAACAGGTACCACAGGGCGTTTGTGCTTAGTGGCCTTTGTAACAAAACTTTTTTTCCACTCTAAGTCCTCAATCTTTCCTCGCTGTTTCCTAGAGCAAAGCCCAGCGGGGAAAATGAACATTTGCATATCGGAGGCATAAGCCTCATCCATAATACGAGCATTCTCTCTGGTTTGGCTCCCATGCTTGTTTACTGGAATGAAATTATCCTGAAGCTGCTTAATGTTCATCAGTAGATCATTGGAAGGAACCTTAACCGTTTTAAACTTATTGCTGATTGAGTGGATTAAAATTAGGCCATCTAACCCACCCAACGGATGGTTCGAGGCAAAAATGTAACGCTCATCAACATTCAATTGTTCAAGCCCTTCAACGGTATAGGTAACCTGAAAGTAATTGAGAACCTCATCGATAAACTCAACCCCCTGCTTATGACCAAACTCATTTAAACCCCAATTCAGTTCATCCTCATGAATTATCTTTTTAAGATACCTAATGAGAAAGCCCGGAAGGAACTTCAACAGTCGAGGACTTTTGCTGGCAATAACCTGCTCTACATCAATAAACTTAATGGGTTTGCTTGCTGTGCTACTCGCCATTATAATCGAAAATTCGTGGCTATATTTGGTTACAAATGTAAAAATCTATTTAATAATATGCATATTTAGGAATGCAATATTGCCTTTATGCTCCACAGAATGATTGTAGATTTATCGTATTTTCACTTTTTATAGCAGCTACTTTGAATAAACACCAAATCATCATAACTTTGCACCCCACACTAGTAAACCCCTAATGCAAAGCGAATTTCCAATTTCAGAACTAGTATCGAAGTATAAGAATCACCATACGGTGGTGCATTTAGCCGATGAGTTGTGCAGCGAATCGAACAATCGAATTAGGCTAAAGGGACTAGCCGGCTCTTCGGCTGCCATGGTAGTAGCTGCTCTGAATGCTCATATCAACTCGCCATCCTTAATTGTGCTCAACGATAAGGAGGAGGCTGCCTACTTTTTTACTGACATATCGAATCTATTACCCTTCGATAGGCTATACTTCTTTCCCTCGTCGTACAAAAGGGCAGTTCAGTTTGAGCAAATACTACCCGATGCGCTAATTCAGCGAACCGATACCCAAAAAATATTGCCCACCCTTGCCACCGAAAATATGGGCGGGCAAATTATTGTAACCTACCCCGAGGCTCTAGCCGAAAAGGTGGTTACCAACGATCACTTTACAAAAAACACGATTAGCCTTTCGGTATCGGAGGGAATTTCACAGGAGTTTTTAACCGAATTCCTGCTCGACATAGGTTTTCAGCGGACTGAGTTTGTTTATGAGCCGGGACATTTTTCGGTAAGGGGCAGCATTGTCGATGTATTCTCCTACTCATCGGCATACCCTTATCGCATCGATTTTTTTGGCGACGAGGTGGAGTCCATCCGTACGTTCGATGTGGACGACCAGCTATCAAAAGATCAGCACCAATCGGTAACAATAATCCCTAATCTACAGGTAAACAACGACGATACGGCTACCCGAAAACTGATTACCGAACTATTACCAAACAATACTGTAATTTGGATTCGAGACCTTGAGGTTATTGTTGGCCAGATGAATCAAGCCTTTGATGCAGCTCAAAACGAAAGTCACTTTGAATCGGGCGCCACTTTTTTCGATCAAATCAACGGGTTCAATGTCATTGAGTTTGGAATGAAGCAGCTGCTCAGCCCAAACCGAGTTTTTGAATTCGAAACGTCCCCTCAACCCACTTTTCAAAAAAATTTCGAGCTTATTGCGCAGCACATAATCGATTATACCCACAAAAACTACCAAACATTTATCCTGGCCGAAAACCCAAATCAACATAAACGACTCGAAAATATCTTTGAGAATATCGACAGTCAGGTTCATTTTTCTCCCGTATCATCAACCTTGCATCAAGGTTTTATCGATCATAACTTAAAGGTATGCTTCCTAACCGATCATCAGCTATTCGACAGGTATCAAAAGTATAAGCTAAAAAACGAGCTGGTCAAGCGCGATAGCCTTTCGATGCAGGA
>DDWD01000025.1 GCA_002345825.1 Bacteroidales bacterium UBA2295 | reverse complement strand
TTCCTTATGTCGAACTCACGTTAAATATAAATACAGCATACAAACTTCACTCTAAAACAGCTGCATTAGTGGCGTACACAGAAGCAGAATAACAAAGAGAATCTCGGGCCACAATCGACTCCGTGCAAATGTAAAGTAACTCGAAAGTAAGTATGAAGATGGTATGGAGAAAAGAAACACCATTTCAACTGAGGCAAAAGGGGCTATAATGGTTAGCAAAGCAACCAGTAACAGCATTAAAAGGAGAACAGAATGGTATTTTCTGATGATGATTTTTTGAGTAGGCAGGCCTCCTATCAGGAACAAGCCCGTAATGAATATTACAAAAAGAGCAAACGCCGACCAAACGGTAAAGGGTATTCCAAAATCAAGAAAGCCAAATGGTAATTCTTTATTAAAAGTATCCTCAACAATTCCTACAAGCTCAAAATCGCCATAAAAAAAATAGTAATAAACCATTGCGAAAAAAATCGGAGTAATGTAACCAAATATTGCAGCCAACCAAGGTCTTATCCCACTCAGATTAAGAATTACGATGGCAAGAATCATTACCAAAAACAGAACGATAGAGGGCAAGTAAAACAGAGTGCCAATAGCAATGAAAAAGCCTGCTTTAAATGTACCGTCAATGGCGTTGGTTGTTAGCGTGGCAAACAGACTATTTGTGGCCAGAATAGCAAAAAAAGCAGCAAAAACAGCGGGATTTAGCGTTTGGAGAGGCGTAAAGCCTGAACTAAGCAATACGTAGAAAAGAGCTGGTAGATGCGTTCTGTTCTTAATGAGAATATACTTGGTGTTTACCTGAATTAGCAAGAGCCCATTAATAATGACCATAAGAAGAGCAAGCAACTTGCCCCAAATTATGCCATCGGGCATTATCGATACCAGTAGAGCATACAGCGGCATTTTGTAGCTGGTATATGTAATTGCTGCTTGACCTCCGGAAAAAAGAGAACTGATCCAGGCAAGAACACCTACAAGGACAACAAAAACCAACACGCTGGGCAGTGGCTTACGAAAAAACTTTAGCAACATCTTAACCCTATTAAAGTATCAAACTACAATAAATCTTTACCAATATCCTTACGGTAATACTTGCCTTCGAAATCGACTTTTCGGGCTAGATCATACGATTTTTCAAGGGCAGCAGTTAGGCTATTAGAAATTCCAACACAAGCCATTACTCTTCCGCCCGATGTTACCAGCTGGTTATTAGAATTGACTTTGGTTCCAGCATGAAAAATTAAATCATTCGATGTTTGTGCAGTATCGCTTATGGGCTTGTTCTTTTGGTATTTCCCGGGATAACCACCTGAAACTAATATTACCGCCGATACCGTTTCGGTATTGAATTCGACCTGTGTTTCGGACAATTTACCCTGCGCTGTTTTTATGAGTAGCTCCAGCAAGTCGGTTTTTAGCCTAGGCATAACAACTTGAGTTTCGGGATCGCCCATACGGGCATTGTACTCTATAACGTAGGGATTGCCATTTACATTCATCAAACCAGCAAAGATAAAACCCTTGTAGGGAATATCCTCAACCTTCAGCCCTTCGATGGTTGGTTTCACAATGCGCTCTTCAACCTTGGCCATAAACTCGGCATTGGCAAATGGAACCGGTGAAACGGAACCCATTCCGCCAGTATTTAGGCCAGTATCGGCTTCGCCAATACGTTTGTAATCCTTAGCCTCGGGGAGGATTACGTACCCGTCACCATCGGTTAGTATAAATACCGAAACCTCAATCCCATCCAAGAACTCCTCAATTACTACCGTATTTCCTGCATCGCCAAATTCACCGCCAAACATTTGCTTTAGTGATGCTTCCGCTTCAAGCAGATCGTTACAAATCACCACCCCTTTACCAGCAGCCAAACCATCGGCCTTTAGCACATAAGGAGGCTTTAAACTTTTCAGAAATAGCATGGCGTCGTCGAGCTGGCTACTACAAAAACTTTTATACTGTGCAGTTGGTATACCCTGACGCATCATAAATCCCTTGGAGAAATCCTTGCTGCCCTCTAGCATAGCGCCACTTCGGGTTGGTCCAATAACTGGGATTTGCGACAATTCACTATCGCCAATAAAAAAATCGTGGATTCCCATCACCAACGGATCCTCTGGCCCCACAACCACCATATTAATTCCATTTGAAAGCACAGCTTTTTTTATGGCTGGAAAATCGGTTGGACTCACATCAATATTCTGACCGAGACTTGCCGTTCCTGGAGTACCAGGAGCTATGAAAAGTTTGTTAAGGATAGGACTCTGTTTAAGTTTCCAAGCCAGAGCATGCTCTCTTCCTCCCGAACCGAGTAGAAGTACATTCATATTTGATAGGGGTTGTTTGGTTGGTGTAAAAATAGGCCAATAGTTTCAATTGCCAAAGATTTAATCGAACCATTTGATCCTATGAAAAACAAAAAGAAAGCCCCAACAATGTCGGGGCTTTCAATGCATTATTTAAAGGCTAGTTATCCTTAACCATTCGGAAAGTTGCGCTCTGATCGTCGTTGGTGATAATCCTAAGCAAATATACACCAGAAGACAATGACTGTGTATTGATTCTGTCGGCTCCATTGAGCTGAATATCTAAAACCTTCTGACCTGCCACATTGGTTATTACCACTCGTTTCACTGTCTCAGGATCTGAAATTTTGATCTCGTTGTTAAACGGATTGGGGAACAGGTTCAGCTGCGACAGCTTATCTAAATCGACACCAACCGCAACAAGTTTTACTGAAACAGCCAAATCTTCATCGCTAACGGTAAATGTACCTTGATACTCCTGATAGTCCGCAGCATTAACATCAAAATTATATGATCCATTGGGCATTTTTAAAGTTGCTACACCACTCGCATTGGTAAGCACTGGAGACTCGCCCTCAATTTCAACCTCAGCATTCGCCACAGGATCATCACTCGAATTAAGAACTGTAAATGTAACATCGTATAAAGGAGTTGTAGAAATCTCAATGGTTAACTCGTTGCTTTCGCCCACACAGTTGGCTTTGGTTACCAATACGCTGTATTTGCCTACCTCGGTAGCAGTGTATGATGACTCAATGGAATTGGCGATGTTTGCTCCGTCCTTTAACCATTGGTATGCATCAGCATCGGATATATCAACAGTAAACGTAACGCTAATCTCCTCATCCTCACCCCAAGTTAAGTTATCTGTAGTTGATATTACAGGATTTGGAACCGGGTTAACCACAATGGTAATTTCGTTGCTAACACCTGAACACGAACCCTGTGTAACCTCAACAGTATATACACCAGCCGCTGTGGCTGTATATGTTGATTGGTCTGCCCCATTAATTTCTGCACCGTCTAGCATCCAAACGTAAGCAGCATCTGTGATATCTACGCTTATTGGTACGGCCACATCATCACCCTCACAAAACTCCGTTTCGCCCTGTGCTGTAAGAGTGGGCTGTAATACACCGGACTGCAAAATAGTGATTTGGTTGCTCACCCCAGCGCAGCCACTTACTACAACTTCGACGGAGTAATCGCCAGGCTCTGTGGCAGTATAACTTGATAATGTTGCCCCTGAAATGGGATCCTCACCATTGTACCACAGGTAAGCATCAGCATCGGTTATATCAGCAGTAAACAACACGCTGATATCTGATTCGGTGCACCATGAAAGGGGATCGGTTGTTGAAATGGTAGGCGTAGGATTAGGCACTGAAACAACCTCGATAACGTTGCTAAACGCCGTTTGATCGCCAAGGGTTACCTCTACCTTATATACGCCTGCTGCAATCGCAGTGTAGGTTGCCGTAATAGCATCGGGAATAACCTCGTCGTTTAGGTACCATTGGTAGCTATCGGCAGTAGTAAGGTTAACTGCTAGGTTGACGCTAATTTCCTCATCGGCGCACCAACTAAGCGGATCGGCAGTAAATATCTCAGGGTTAAGCTCATTATGCTGAATAACTTCAATGGTGTTACTAACTCCCATACATCCGTTAACAACCACCTCAACATAGTATGTACCAGCCTCTGTTGCTGCATAGCTGGCAGAGTTGGCATCAACAATGGCCACATCATCCTTAAACCACTGGTAGTCTTCGGCATCGGTAATATCAGCATCTAACAGTACATTTATTGCCTCGCCATAGTAGTACGTAAGCTCATCGCCAGTTGATATTCTTGGTCTTGGATTATCAATCTTGGCAATGATAATACCATTACTCACACCCATACATCCTCCAACGACAACTTCAGCCGAATATGTACCAGAAACAATTGCAGTGTATGTTTGCTGAGTTCCAGAGCCAATAACTTGACCATTATAGAGCCACTGATACGCATCGGCATCGTCAATATCAACAGTAAGTTCAACATTGATATTGTTGCCCTCACAGATATTAATACTGGAACCTGCTGATATTGTTGGTGTAGGCAAATCGACAGTAGAAACAATGAGTTCATTGCTAGTTCCAGTACAACCGTCAACAGTAACCTCAACCGAATAAGTTCCCTTATCAACGGCAGTATATTCAATACTTGTTGCTCCATCGATAGGAGAACCGTTGAGCAACCACTGGTAGGCCTGTGCGTTGGTAATATCAACAGTGAAATTTACAGAAACTTCATCACCAGAACAGATTTCTAGGTTATCGGTGGTAGCAATTACTGGCGTTGGAAGATCTTTAACGGTTACTGTAACCTCATCGGTAGCTGAGCAACCTGTAAGATCATTTGTTCCAGTTACAGTATATGTTGCTGTTGATGATGGAGTAAATAACTCACCATCTATAACACCACTATCCCAAGTATAGGAATCGGCTCCGGCACCGTTTAGGGTAACCGATTCGCCAGCACAAACGGCAAAATCGTCGGGTGCAGTTACGGTTGGCAATGGGTTTACAACAACAGTTTGCTCGTTGCTTACACCGCTACACGAATTCACGATAACCTCAACAGAATACACACCCGCCTCAGTAGCCGTGTAAGTTGTTTCTGTTGCCCCAGAAATGGGTGCACCATCGAGCATCCACTGGTAAGATGTGGCATCGGTAATATCAACAGTAAACCCTACGCTTATATCTTCGCCCTCACAGAAGGCTAAATTATCGGTAGTGCTAATTTCTGGAGTTGGATTTGGAATGGTTGATACTGTTAGCTCATTACTAGTACCCAAGCAACTATTTAGTACCACATCAACAGAATATTTTCCCACTTGGGTTGCTGTATAGGTTGACTGGGTTGCATCAGCTATTTCTACATCATCCTTAAACCACTGATATGAGTCGGCGTTATCGATATCTACAGAAAAATCTATGCTAATACTCTCCCCTTCGCAAACCTCAAGACTTGAAGCATTGGTTATTGTTGGAGTTGGGTACTCATTCACCGTAACCGTTGTGGCTAGTGAGGGTTCCTCATTGCAAACACCATTTTGTATCACAGCCCTAAACTGAGTGGTTTGGGCAAGCGCACCGCTGGTGTAGGTTGTTGTAGTGTTGGCAATATCTGTCCAGGTGCTGCCATTATCAACCGATGATTGCCACCTAACCACATCGCCTAAATGATTGGCAAGAGCTAGCTGCTCACTGGATGCACCCTCACAAATAGAGGTACCGCCAGTAACCTCACCCCCTTGGGTGGGTTGCTCTACATCCACAGTAAATACATCGGTAAATACTGATGAACAAACTCCCCTATCGACCTCAACCCGATACTGGGTACTTTGAGTTATTGTTGGTGCATAGAAAGTGGCATTAGTCTCAGCAGTGGATTGCCAAGTGCTACTACCCTCGGGCCTACGGCTCCACTTGATAATTTGGCCGTCATAACCTTCAAGCGTTAAAACTGGCCCTGAGCCTGAACAAACAATATTATCGCCGCTGATTGTCCCAGCAATAGGCTCAGGCGTTACTTCTACCTCAGTATAGTTAGATTCCAACACTTCACACACACCGCTTTGCACCACGGCTCTAAAGCGTGTTGTCTCTACCAACGGATTGCTAGTGTAGGTATCCTGTGTATGTGCAATCTCACTCCAGGTATCGAACGGATCGACAGATTTTTCCCATCGGATAACAGAACCAGTATAACCGGTAAGGGTTAGCTCTGCACTAGTTGACCCCTCGCAGATATTGGAGCCACCGGTAACCTCACCTGCAACAGTTGGTGGATTAACCTGCCATATAACCGTATTGTATTCTGAGTTATCACAATAATCAGCTAATTGACGAGTCCGCACTTCAACACTATTGAAACCTGTGGTACTTATAGTTTCACCAGACACGTAGGCTGACCAGGACACGCCATCATCAGTGCTATACTCCAACTCGTCGGTTCCATTACCGCCCGAGCCTGATGCGAGCGTTGCTGAGACTTCTGTACCCTCACAAACATTGTCGACGTCGGGTGTGCGGCCAAGGGTTCCCGAAACGGGGGTGGGTTCAATTGTCCATAATACCGTGTTGTATACGGCAGGGTCGCAGAAATCGGCCATTCGCCGGGTGCGAACCTCTACAGTCTCCACACCAGCAGTACTTATGGTTTCGCCAGACAAGTAGGCTTCCCAAATTACGCCGCCATCGGTGCTATACTCCAACTCGTCGGTTCCATTACCGCCCGAACCTGATGTGAGCGTTGCTGAGACTTCCGTCCCCTCACATACATTGTCGACGTCGGGTGTGCGGGCAAGAGTTCCCGAAACGGGGGTGGGTTCAATTGTCCATAATACCGTGCTGTATGCGGCAGGATCACAGAAATCGGCCATTCGCCGGGTGCGAACCTCTACAGTCTCCACACCAGCAGTACTTATGGTTTCGCCAGACAAGTAGGCTCCCCAAATTACGCCGCCATCGGTGCTATACTCCAACTCGTCGGTTCCATTACCGCCCGAGCCTGGTGTGAGCGTTGCTGAGACTTCCGTCCCCTCACAAACATTGTCGACGTCGGGTGTGCGGGCAAGGGTTCCCGAAACGGGGGTGGGTTCAATGATCCACGATACTGTCACAATATCAGATGGATCACAATATTGATTTGTGCGATACGTTTGTATTTGAACCTCGGAAATACCAACTGTTTCTATTGGCGATTCTGATGTGTAATCAGCCCAATCTGTCCACGCATCGCCATCAAAAGTTCTGTACTGCAAAATATCCTCAACACCGCCAGAGCCAGCAGTTAGCGAAGCCGAAACCAAATCATTCTCACAAACATTGGCAACATCGGGGTTTTTGGTTAAGGTTCCGCTTAAGGGAGTTCCCTCTACATGAATTTCGATCTCGTTGCTAATACCAACCTCGCCATCAACAGTTACCTCTATAGTGTAAACACCTGCTTCGGTGGCAGTATAGGTTGTTAACTCCTCACCGGGTATTGCAACACCATCCTTTAGCCACTGATAGGCTTCGGCCTCAGGAATATTAACCTCAAATTCAACGCTTATGGATTGTCCCTCGCAGTAGTTTAGAACCGCAGCTGGATCGACCGTTGTAATGGTTGGCTCAAAAATATGGTAGAACTTTGTGATTTGACGGCCTAGGTTATCGGCTACCTCCAATCTATAAACACCCCCATTGAGACCAGTAAAGTTTAAAGGGGCGCTGTATGTACCCGTTCCAACCACATCGCCCCCAACCAATGTTAGTGTATAGGTATAGGGTGCTTCACCACCGCCAAAAATCTCAAGATCGATACTACCCGCCGCCGATGAATTGTTGATAATGGGTGTAATGGTGGGTAGGATGTGGATGTTGATGTGGTGGGCTAGGAAACTATTATTACCTGCTCCTTCTTTAGTATAAGGGTCATCACCAATAGTAATGGATTCAGATGCAAAAATACCACCAATAATGCTATTCCCATAAGATGTTGGAGTTATAAAATATGCCTCATCGTTAGTTGTACCGCCAATTTTAGCTAGGCTAAGATAATTTCCATTTTTATCGAAATTAACCATAAATGCATCACGACCTCCATTTGATATGATTGTATCTGATACGTTTGCGGGAGAATTTCCAAGAATCATTGTGTTTGAAAAGTATCCAGCAATAGATATAACATCGTTTCTTTGTGCTGAGCCCCAAAGCCTTTCTTCTCCAGTACTTCCAATTGTTTTTGCCCAAGCAATTGTTCCATCAGGAGCTTCAAATTTTGCAATATAATTGTCAAAACTTCCAGTTGTAGCTTTGGTGAATGCGAGATTGCCTTCAGAATTAGAAATTACTATCGTTCCACTATATCTACCGTTTAAATAGACGTCTCCATCACTATCACTAATAACATCGTTACCAGTTCCTAGGTCCGATGTTGTAGCGGCTGCGGTCTGATGCCATTGATAAATCCCGGAGTCGGTGAACTTGATAATTGCGTTAGCCTGAAAGGTACTAGAAGAACCTGAAAACGACACAATAGGATCAGTGCCAACAATCTTAACTGCTCTAAAAAAATCTATTGCTAAATAAACTGCCCCATTACTCCAAACTAAGCCAGCACCTCTTGAGCCTCCATCGGTTTCACTACCAAATTGAGACGAATTTTGATAAACTAGTGAAGAGTTAAACTTTGCAATAAAAGCATTTCCCCAATCGTTAGTTCCTGAGTATGTTAAAGTTGCCTCATCACCCCCAAAAGTAATAGATGCGCCACGAAAGAAGCCTGATATATAAATGTTTCCAGACAAGTCCAGCGTGAGCCCGTTTACCCTGTCGATGCCTGGCCCTTTTGCAATGTTCCGAGCATCAACAATGTTGCCATTTGGGTAATATTTAGCAATATAGCCGTCCCAACTTCCACCTGTGTTAGATATCGTAATGTTAATATTGTCCTGACTTGTGAACTCGGCAGACCCGTTAATTTCTCCAACAATCCAAATGTTGTTTGAGTTATCGGATTTAATCATTTTAATTGTTGTCGGTGCAGCGTCTCCAATTTTGTTTGCCCATTGCAAATTTCCATCGGAATTATATTTAGCAATAAATGCAACCAAAGCAGTTGAGGTAAGCGTTTCTGCTGATCCCACAAAACTTAGTGTACCTCGAAAAAGTCCACCGACATAAAGATTGTTATCATTGTCTATATGCTGGGTTCTGACTTGTACGTCAGTTGTCGCTGTAAGATGTTCGCTCCAGTTCCAGTTCTGGGAATAGGAGGATATGCTAGTCGTTAATATTAATACTAGCAATATAGATTGTAATAGTTTAGTAAATTTTTTCATGTCCAACTATTTAACTTGTAACAAATTTAAAGGTGTACAAAGTAATTTATTAAGAAACAACACATATAAATATGCAGATATTGCGCAAAGGGAGCAAATGGAATTCATTAAAAGCGAAATATTTCTTGTTTAAAATAACGTAGTAACAAATATTGAAACTAAAGTAATGATTTTAAAAATAAATTGCGAATCTTTTTGATAAAGAGTACATTTTTAGGTTTAAAACTAATGATTTTAAAATTAAGTAAGATAGTTCCTTATGCTTTAATTCGTCAATTATTACTTGAAAACTAATGATTAGAGATAATTATTGTAATTTTATAGCGTAGATATTACTAAAGCATTAATAAAACGTATGATTTGAACAAATCGATTTTACATATTGGATATCCAAAAACAGCAAGTAGCTGGTTTCAAACCTGTTTCTACCCCAAAGTAAGAAATGTTAAATACTACGAAAGGGAGATAGTTCAAAAACTTATAATTTCTACTTATGAGTTTGATTTTCAAAAAGATTTTGTGCAAAATAATTTTGTCTCAGAAAAAACATCTATTATTTGTGAAGAAACGCTTGTAGGAACAATAAGTACGGGAGGCTTTAGAGGTTCGTTTACTTCTTCAATTGCCAAAAGATTACATAAGTTATTTCCGAATGCAAAAGTCGTTATTTTTATTCGTAGGCAACCAGATATAATTGCTTCTGCCTATCTCCAGTATATTAGAGGTGGTGGAACAAAAAGCATTAATGCTTACCTTGGTAAAAATGTTAATCTCGGAGTCGTTCAAGGTCTTTCCTTGTTTACGTTTAAGTTTCTTGAATATCATCGTAGTATCGAGTTATACAAAAGTATTTTTGGCGAAGAAAAAATTCTCGTTTATATGTACGAAGATCTTTTTAAAAACAGGGGAAATTTCATAAAGTGTTTTTGTGACGATTTAGAGTTAGACATTGATGTTGATAAGGTAAACTGGCAGTTTAAGAATCAGAAGTTTCGGCAGTTTTTAATTCCTTTAGTACGACTTTCGAATTGTTTTACAAGAAGAAATAACTTGAACAAGTACTATTTATTTCATATTCCAGGTTGGTTTTATCTTAGCCAACGAATTTTTACCGCATTAAATAGGTTAAAAATATTTGGATCATCGCCTAATTCCAAAAGTGTTTTGGGTAGGAAAAACTTTGAATACATTTTAGATTATTACAAAGAATCAAACCGAATACTGAAGGAAAAGCATCTTATTGATGTAGAAAAAAATGGATACTCGGTTTAAGACAACCTAATTTAAGAATAATGAGACCAATAATTCATGTTGGATATCCCAAAACAGCCACTACATGGTTTCAGCATGCTTTTTTCCCGAATGTTACCAATGGTGTCTTTTTTGGACGCAATACAGTAAAAGAAAATATTATTTTACCAAATGCATTTACTTTTAATGCAGATAAAGCCCGGAAAGAGTTTGAGTCATCTTTAAGACCATTGATTTGTGAGGAGATGTTAATTGGAGGCATTGAAACAGGATGGTATAACGGAGTCTTTGCCAAAGAGTTGGCGAATCGATTGAAAAACATTTTTAACGATGCCGAAATAGTTATTTTTGTTCGCAACCAACCAGAAATGATCACTTCAATTTACGCGCAATATGTAAAGGCAGGAGGTACGCTTTCTGTTAAACGTTTTTTTAATAGAAGCGATTCCTATAATCTTCATAATGAGATAATTCTTTTTTCATACGATTCGCTAAAGTATAGCGGCTTGGTTGAATACTACTTACAACTATTTGGACGGGACAGGGTAAAAGTTTTTGCTTTTGAGGAGTTTCGTGAAAACCCAAAACTTTTTACACAAGAATTTGCTGATCGTTATAATTTGGAGATTGACTTTAATCAGATAANNCACCTTTAATCAGATAAATTACGGGTCGGTAAACTTAATGTACGGACGTAACATATTGTTGCTGGCACGACTAGCCAATAGTTTTACGAGAAGTGCTGTGGTTCAAAAACGTTACTTTTTCCATATTCCAAAACTATACCATTTTGCAAGGCACTATCTAGAGCAATTAAATCAATTTAGAATTATCAAGGGATATGTAAACCATAAAAGAATTCTTGGAAAGAAAACTTACGAGTTTGTAAAGGAATACTATCGAGAAGATAATCAAAAATTATCAGAATTTATAGGGAAAGACAAACTGCACAGTTACAACTATCCGCATTAAATTTATTACAATAAAAAATGCAATCTAAAGGAACAAATCTTAAACAAAAAAGAATTCTTCTTTGCTCAGTCCTTACCGTTCCTTATACTTCAGGCTCGGGAATTAATCTGTTTCGTTTCGCCAGAACATTATTAAAATTCGATGTTGATGTTAGTGTGCTAACCTTCAATTGGAATCTTAAACATATACCGTTTCAAAAAGTTGAAGGGGTTAAGATATACCGAATACCTGCATGCACCTTAAAATTGCTTAATGCTGTTTTAAATCTGCTTTTTTTGCCCGTTTTGCTTGTTGTTGTTCTAAGGTATGATGTGTTTATGGTTTATGGCCCTTTTATACCCTACTACAAAGTATTAGTTTTTATGGCATCCCTATTTAAGAAGAGAACAATTATTCAATCTGTAAATCTAACAATGGACGATATTAGAACTTTGCTTACTGGATTCTGGTTGAAGAAAACTGTTAATAAAAAGTTTCTCAATAGCGTTGATGTTTATCACGCAATAACCCCAGAGTTTGCCCATAGGTATGAAGAGATGAACCCAGAAAAAAAGGACAGAATCTTTTTGTCATCGCAAGGAGTAGATTTATCTCGGTTTTATCCAGTATGTGAGCATGATAAGGTAATCCTAAAATCAAAACTCGGACTTCCTTTAGACAAACCAATTATAATTACAATAGGAAATCTTATTAACCGAAAAGGCTTTAGCGATATTTTTAAGGTGCTGGCCACCATCAACTATGATTTTATTTTTGTTGTGATTGGCAATTATAAACATAATTGGAAGTTTTTTTGGCAAAGTAAAAACGAAATGGATTTTCTTTATCAGCAGGGCAAGGAAACTCTTGGCTCAAAGATTTTTTTTAAAGGTGCCGTTACAAATGTTGACGAATACCTTAAAGTTGCAGATATATTTTTGTTAAACTCAGAAAGAGAGGGACTCCCAAACTGCTTGCTGGAGGCAATGGCAAGCAAGGTGCCATGTGTATATAGATCCCTTGAAGGGGTTGATGATTATATTTTGGTGAATGGGACGTCAAGCTTAATTTTTAATAGTAACGATGGGATGAGGCGTTCAATCATAGATCTTTTAGACAATAATAGGAAACGAAACATTATTGCGGAAAATGCCTTTTGTTCAGTAATTAAAGAACACTCAGATGTTTTAGTGGCAGAAAAACTTCTTAAAAGGATTGATGGTATCTCCTAAAAAGTCTCGAAAGTAATCTATTTGCCTTTAATAGGCTAGCTATGAATTTATAAAAGGTATGCTTTAAAGTAGTAGTAGATTTAAGGCTTTTCCAGTATAGATAGTCTGAAAAAGATCTATAATACATTGTAATTAATAGGGTCTTTTCTCCCCATATGCCTATTCTCTGAGAGCGAATTCCTCGTTGCTTGTTTACAATAAAGTTGAGAGAACGATTTTGGTTATGAACACGATAGTATGTAAGAGGCTCTCTCAGATTTATGAATTGGATATTTTGTTTTATCATTTTAGAGAATATCACATACTCTTCGTATGGTACAAATTGCTGCTCGTATTTAAAAAGTTCAAAAACCTCTTTCCTTGCTGTAAATGAGGTGTTAGCCATTGAAATAAATCCTTTTCGAAGCGCATTATAGATGTCTTTATTTGTTAGGGGGAAATGAGATTGCCCCACAACCCTCCTTCGCTTATCGTTGAAGTAATATGTGTTTGAACCAATAACCTGAATGTATGGATTTTTTAAAAAAATTATTTTTTCACGTTCAATTCGAAAGGGATGTAAAAAATCATCGCTGTCAATCCTTAGGATTAAATCACCTTTTGCTTTGCTAACTCCAATATTCAAGCAATTAGCAAACCCAATATTACTTTTGTTTTCAACTATAGTAATAGGTATTTGAATGGCATTTTTCCATGTTTTTGCCTTTTCAATTGAGTTATCTGTTGAAGCATCATCAACAAAAATAATTTCTTGAGGTTGCACGTTTGAATTCATAATGCTACCAAAAAACTTATCTAGAAAGTGAGCGTAATTGAAGTTCGCTGTAACAATTGAGAGGTTAAAAAAAACACTCATGTTAATGATGTTCGTTTGAATGAAAAATGAAAAATAAATTTAACAAAAATGATTAATGATCCAATAGTTAACTTGACTACAAAGTAATCCAATGTCTTGTGTTGCATCGAGCGTAATTACAGGAATTCCGTTTTTCTTTATTAAATCCTTCTTTTTAGTTGAATTATTCATTGATTTCTCTATACTAGAAAGGTTAAGATCTAGGTAATATGCTTCATTTTTATCGCGTTTAATTTTTTGAAGAAGTCTTTGTTTGATTATTTCAGAATTACCTGATAGATGAATTAAGCCTGAAGGGAAAAAAGAGGCTCTTTTTTCTAGAGATAATCCCTCAAGAAAAGAATAGTTTGTGTGTGTTGTTAGCGATTCATCAAAGAGAACTACTTGGTCATTACAATAACATTGAATCAAAGTTAGCTCTTTAATAAGATAGAGATAATTTTGGAATGAATTAAGGACTTGACAAAAATCTATCTGACAATTGGTAAATAACTGATTAAATTTCCATTTCATTGCATCTTTCAAAGGAGCAATTGGTTCACTTTGACATTTTATTGAACTCAAAAAGCGGACATAAGAAAAGTTTCTTCGGTATGATGGCAAGCAATATAGTAGAAAAATTAGAATAGCCTTTTTAACTTTAGAAATTTGGCTTTTTTTATAACCTTTAATATAGCTTCATAGCTAGTTAACCATTTTCGGCCTCCCTTTATCCTCGTTAGGTTATATAATAATGTAGTCTTGCCAATCCCAGAAGGACCAATTATGTCAATCCTAATCATAATTTAATCATTCACATATTTTTGAAGTTGGTTTTCTCATCTCACCCCACCCCCCCAAACTCCAACCCTCTATTCCTAGCCTCCTCCAAAACTCTAACCAGCGCGTAGCGCATATTTGCCTCTGCCTTAACCGAGTCGTGAAATACTATAATTGCGCCGGGGCGGAGGTTGTTTAACACTATGCTGGCGCAGCGTTTGGGGGTAACCCATCGGCTGTAGTCCATGCTAAGCACGTTCCACATAATTATTTTGTAGCGTTGGCGGAGCTGATGCGACTGGCTTTTTTTAATACGGCCATAGGGCGGGCGGAACAAATTGGTGTTTAGCAAATCGTTGGCCAAATCCACATCCTGCACGTACTGCCCGGTGGGGGTTTCCCATCCTTTTAGGTGGCTGTAGCTGTGATTGCCCACGGTATGGCCCTCATCGATAATACGCTGAAAGATTTCGGGGTGCATCTCCACCTTTTTGCCCAGGCAAAAAAAGGTAGCCTTAACGTCGTAGTGCTTTAGGGTATCGAGCACCCAGGGCGTTATCCCTTCGGTTGGACCATCGTCGAATGTTAGGTAAATGGTATTGCTTTTGCTTGGGATACTCCAAACAAACCCAGGGAAACACTTGGTAAAAAATTTAGGTGGACTTAAATTGATCATTTACCTAGCTATTCTTTATTTATCCAATGGCATCAAACAGTTCCTCAAGTTCGCCCAGATGCTCACCTTTCTCGTAAGTGCTGGCCATCCTGTACAGCTCCTGCAGGATGTAAAGGCTGAGCTCGGTTTCGCCTCGGACAGTTATGGCCAGTCTCTCGGTAAGCGATAGCAGATATACAAGTTCAGCAGCACTCTGCTCCATATAGATACGTGAATATTCCGCTGCCTTTTCTATTGCTCCCGCTTTATAGTATCCTTCAATTAACGATAGGGCAAAAAAGTTAAAGGGCACGGTCTCGGGCGGAATCACCTCCATACATTTATCAAGCGCCTGAACAGCCATACTGTGCTTACCCTCCTCATTTAGCGCCCTTGCAAGACGTCCAAATATATTTCTATAGTTTGAAATTATCCTGTTGCTATTCTCGTTGATGTAAACCGTAGGATCAGCCAGGCTACGATACTGAAAATTATTCATCAGGTTATCGTACAGCACATCAGTATCAACCTTACCGTAACGGCCTCCTTCCCTCTTAGACTCGATGGGAGCAACGCGATACACAAGCCCTTCGAGTTGAAAAAATTTATCTAGATTTTGGTAAGTGTCGGTGCTTACGGTGATAGCAAAGTAGATTGGGCGCTCCCAATTGTTGTGGGCCATTAGATCCATTAAAAACTGTCCATCCTTGAAAACGTAGTTTGTTGGAATACGCCAGTGCATAGTATCTACCACCTCGGCCATCCTTTCGGGTCGCACTACTCCTTTGCGCTCAACAGCATCCTTATCGACAGGCAAATATAGATTGCGTGATGGGAAAAAGTCGATGGTTTGGTTTCGCTCAAAAGGAGAGTTTAGCTTGGTGCTGGGATTATCGCTTAGCATAAAATCAACGGCCTGCTTTACGTGTACAGATTGACTAATCCTATCGTTGGCCATTACCACCTCGCGCTTACCAAGCTCAAACTGATCCTGGGTCATACTTACTGGCAACGGATCGGAGTCGTATGCTTTTCGGGTCATCTGCTCAATGTACCAGTCGGCACGCAGATAGCTTAGATTTGCCACCCTAACATCATTCCTTACACCCTCAACCTCCTGTGCATACCAAAGGGGAAATGTATCGTTATCGCCATATGAAAAAACAACTGCGTTGGGCTCAACATTCTGCAAAATATTGTAGGCAAAATCAACAGAGATGTACGTGTTGGACCGATCATGGTCGTCCCAGTTCTCGAATGCCATAAGTCCCGGAACAAATACCAAACCCAGCCCAGTGGCTAAAGCAGCGCCGGGTGTTCTATCGAAAGCCTTGCGAACACCCTGGTAAAGAGCCAGGACACCTAGGCCAATCCATATGCTAAATGCATAAAAACTACCAGCATATGCATAGTCTCGTTCACGCGGCTGATATGGGGTTTGGTTTAGATACACCACAATGGCGATGCCTGTAAGGACAAACAGTAGGGTTACAATCCAAAAATCTTTTCTATTTCTCAGATATTGGAATATCAACCCAGCCAGTCCCAGCAGTAAGGGCAACATATAGTATCTGTTATGCGCCTTGTTACGCAAGGTTGCTGGCAGTTCATCCTGAGGCCCCAAACGGGGCGTATCAACAAAGGGGATACCGCTTATCCAATTACCCTTTACCGCCTCGCCGTGACCCTGAAAATCGTTTTGCCTACCGGAAAAGTTCCACATAAAGTAGCGCCAGTACATATGGCCAAGCTGATATGAGAAGAAGAACCGAAGGTTCTCACCAAAGGTTGGTGCACGGCGAACCTCAGATTCTCCCCCACGACCCGAGACCCTAACGGGACGACCCTGAAAATCGCTCCATTGTTTGTATGCCTCAACATGACGAGGTTCGGCGCTATACATCCGCGGAAAAACTGTTTTGAACCGATTATCGAACTCCAGCTCCGATTTACGGGTAGCCACAACATACTTGCCATCCTTTTGAATATACTGTGGACTGCCCTCCTTACGATTAATCACTGGGGCATCGAATGAGTGTCCGAAAACTAAAGGTCTATCGCCATACTGCTCGCGATTGAGGTAGTATAGCAACGAGAACATATTATCGGGGCTATTCTGATCCATTGGTGGTTTAACCGACGAGCGAATCACAATAAGGGCATAGGTGCTATACCCCAAAAGCACTACGGCAAAGCTAATGAGAATGGTATTTAGAATTGGTTTTGCGTGCTTGTGGGTATATATAATTCCCCAGCCTATGAGTGCAGCAACTGCCAGAATATAGAAGAACACACCCGACTTGTAGGGCAGCCCAAATCCATTTACAAAAAGTAATTCGAATTTTGATGCCAGCACAATGAACCCCTGAATAACTCCGTACATCATAACGAGGAGCAGCACCAAGCTAACGGCCAACGCCTTAACAATACCCCACGGAGTTACCTCGTACTTTTTAAAGTAGTACACCATTACAATGGCTGGTATTGCCAGCAGGTTGAGCAAGTGAACACCTATAGACAACCCCATTAAGTAAGCAATTAGCACGAGCCAACGGTTTGAGTGAGGCTCATGGGCAACATTCTCCCACTTAAGGATTGCCCAAAACACCAACGCGGTGAATAGCGATGAGGTGGCGTAAACCTCAGCCTCAACCGCCGAAAACCAAAATGTATCGGAAAAAGCGTAGGCCAATGCACCAACCAAACCCGACCCAAGAATCAGAATGGCTTGTGTTGTGGTGAAAAAATCATCCTTTACTGCAACTATTTTTCGGGCAAGGTGGGTAATTGTCCAGAACAGAAAGAGTATGGTAAATGCGCTGGCAAGCGCAGATATTGCATTGGCAAAAACAGGAATTAGCTCGGTGGTTGGAGCCAGCATGGTGAAAAACCGCATGAGCAGCATGAAGAATGGAGCTCCGGGAGGATGGCCCACCTCCAGCTTATAACCGCTGGCAATAAACTCGCCACAATCCCAGAAACTAGCAGTGGGTTCAATGGTCAGGAGGTAAACAATGGCTGCAATGGCAAAGGTTATCCACCCTGTTATTATATTAGCTTTTTGAAAATGCTTAAGGCCAAGCTGATTCATAGATTCCAATTTAATTTAGTTAGCAAAATTACTACTTTTTTATACAATTAGAGCCTTTAGCAAACCGAAACAGCTGATTGAACAACCGAAATGAAGCTCATCATTCTGAACGATTTTAATACGATTCACGCACACCCTGTTTATTTTTGACAAGAACGAAGCTAAACATATCTCAGTTAAAGTTGTTTAAACATCAAAAAATGGCACTATACTCAGTAAGAACAGTTCAATCATTCCCAGTAACAAGCGAAATGCTATGGGATTATATCTCATCGCCCAGAAATCTGAAAGAGATTACACCCGCCTATATGAGGTTTGACATCATATCGAAAAATCTGAACCAAAAGATTTTCCCGGGAATGATTATCGAATATCAAGTTAGCCCCATAATGGGCATAAGGATGAACTGGGTAACAGAAATTACGCAATCCAAAGAGAGGGAGTTCTTCATTGATGAGCAACGGTTTGGTCCTTACAAGTTTTGGCATCATACGCATAAAATTGTTCCCACTGAGGGTGGTGTAATAATGGAAGATACAGTACACTACTTGCCCCCAATGGGAATAATTGGCAGGATGGCCAATTCGCTTTTCATAAAAAAGCAGCTAAAGCAAATTTTCGACCACAGGAGAATTGTACTCCAAAAAAAGTTTGGCACACTCTCAGAAACTCTTTAAGTTTAAATTAGCACTTTGATTTTCAGTTGCCACGGGCTTAAGCCCGTGGCAATTAGCAAAATGTTTTGTAGGAATAAAACTTAAACAGTTTCTCAATCAATTAGCTAAAAGAATATGGTATCGCCCTTATTGGGGATATGAATATTATTTAGCCCCGCCTGTTTTAGCTTATGCTTGTAGAACTCCATGGGTTTCAAATCGCCATGCACCAGAATAGTTTCTCGAATTCTCTTAAAATCTTGACAACTCAAAAAGTCAATCATCTCCTTATAATCGCCATGGCCCGAGTACGATTCGATGCGCCGTATATCGGCATTTACAGCATACTCAAAACCATGTATCGAGATAGATTTGGGCTTATCTAAAAGGCGCGCACCCAGCGTAGCGGGAGCACAGTACCCAACGAATAGAATGGTGTTTTTGGGATTGCTGATGTTGTTGGCCAGATGATGTTTAACCCGACCGGCCTCGGCCATTCCCGATGCGGAAATAATTACGCAGGGCTTATCGTAGCTGTTTAGGGCCTTCGACTCGTCAACGCTTTTGGTATATCTCAGGGTGTTAAATCCAAAGGGATCGGGATCCTTCTCCATTATCTCAAGGATATCGTCATTGAAACACTCGGGATGCATTCTAAAAATCTCAGTGGCATTGGTAGCTAGCGGACTATCAACAAAGATATCAATCTTGGGCAATCGGCCCTGGTTATAAAAATTGTTTAACGAGTACACCAGGTCTTGGGTACGACCCACGCTAAACGAAGGAATTATAAGCTTGCCGCCCTTATCTACACAGGTTTCCTTAACCACGGCCAGCAAATCTTCCTCACCCCTATCGCTCTCGCTATGCAGCCTATCGCCATAGGTCGACTCGCATATTAGTATATCGGTTTGCGGAAAAGGCTGGGGCGATTTTAATATTCGATTCTGTGGTCGGCCAATATCGCCTGTATAGGCAATACGCTTGGTTACACCATCCTCAATAATCTCGATATTGGCCACGCCACTACCCAGCATATGGCCAGTATCAGTAAATTTTACTTTGATATTGCTATCGATGCTAAACTTGCGATCGTAGGCAATGCCAATAAACAGCTCCATTGCCTTTACAGCATCATCCTTTGTGTATAGGGGCTGCACAGGCTCCAGTCCTTTGCGCGCTCGCTTTTTGTTGAAGTAAAGCACATCGCGCTCCTGTATAAAACCCGAATCCACAAGCATTATGGCGCATAGGTCTCTGGTGGCCGAGGTGCATACAACAGAACCGGTAAAACCCTGCTTGTGGATGTAGGGAATTAGCCCCGAATGGTCGATATGCGCATGCGTAAGTATAATATGATCAATCTCCTTGGGATCGAAACCAAGGTCGCGGTTCATCTCATCGGTCTCAAGGCCTTTGCCCTGGTACATTCCACAGTCGAGTAAGATTTTTTTACCGCTGTTGGTGGTAATCAGATGTTTGCTACCGGTTACCTCGCGTACAGCGCCATTGAATTGTATTTCCATATTGTTGAGATATTTTTGTAATGGATTAAAAACCTAAAGGTAGCAAATTTCATTGCAATGATAATCCCAAAAACCAAAGCAAAAGGGTTAAGTTTAGCTATAAAAAGCTTTTAGAACCTCTCCGTTAGAAAGAGCATAAACCTTTAGTGGGTTTGAGTGTTTATCTGGTAAAAACAAATCAAACAATGATTACAAAAGATATACTGGTAGAAGATCTGGTAGAGGAGTTGCCTAAGGCTGTTTTGTTCCTTCGCGAAAAGGGTTTGGTGTGCATCCTTTGTGGCGAGCCCGTTTGGGGCACACTTAATGAGCTGGCCAAATCGAAAAACTTTAGCGATGCACAAATTGATGAGATTGTTACACAGCTAAACGAGCTAAAGTGAAGCTAACCATAATGGGCAACGTGTAACGAAGCATTCTTGTCTTCGACAATGCGACATCCAAATTGATATTGGCATATTACATAGTTTCAATATGAAATATGCTGTATTAAGCTGTCAAGGGCAGGTGTTTTACTATTATCTGTAAGCACATCAAAAGTGATATCCGAGAAAAATGCAGGGCTAAAGCCCACGTTCGTACATACATTTTTTTAATGGTTTTAAGATGCTTAGTCCCACTATAAAGGAAGAGGTTATTATTGGTTTTATTGTTGCTTTAACTCCGCATTAAAGGGAAGGTTTATTCGGTTTTATTGTTGTGTTGTTTTCAGTCATATTGAGTAAGGTTATTTCTTTTGTTCAAGCATTTGTTTAGGTTGAAATGTGAAATGCAATAAATATTCATTTCCTACTGTTGTAAGCTAACCCCGTCCTTCAGGGCGGGGCAGGAGCTTCTTTTCGTATTTGGGCTTTAGCCCTGAATATTGTATCCATAGCTAACAAGGAATTTATTGTATTCCTCTGCAAACCCTACTTTCCGGTGATGCTCATCTTGGGTCACGATATATTGTCTGACCTTTTCCAGCTGCGATTCGCTTACTGAGGCTGCAAAATAATCGTCGGCCCATTCAAATTTGTGGCTAATCAATTTTTGTTTGTTCATCCAAAACGATGATTCTCCCTTGATGAGGTTCAACGCTTTCGATAAGGCCATATCAGCATTTAGCCCAAACAAGCAGTGAACATGCTCTGGTTGGGAATTAATCGTGTCTATGAAAATCCCTTTCTGTCTGGCATTTTCAACAATGTGCGCCAGTAATGTTGGGCGGATATCCTTTGCAATCAATGCTTGGTTTCTTTTTGTTCCCCAAACGGCGTGTATCATAACCTTTACGTACGACATGGTGATGCGGGTTTTGTCAGGGCTAAAGCCCTTTGTGTTGTGGCTACTCTGTCCCCGCCCTGAAGGACGGGGTTACTAATGGTTTTTGTTTTGTTGTCTTTCGCCCTAAACGACGGGGTTATTTTAGTTTTGTGGATGCGATGATTTTGTATTGACTCTGATTGCTAATTATAAAGTTAAGTAAATCTATGGAAAAAAAAATAGATTTATGCAATGTGAATTAGTGCGTGAGGATTAATCTCTGTTCGTTAGGGTGTTGCGTGGTTTTGTCAGGGTTAAAGCCCTTTGTGTTGTGGTTGCTTTATCCCCGCCCTAAAGGACGGGGTTATTGATGGCTTTATCGTTGTATTGCCCTTCGATCTAGAGGATGGGGTTATTAAGGGTTTTATTTGCTTTGTCCCACCTTAAAAGGACGGGGTTATTAATGGTTTTCTTGTTGTGTTGTTCTCCGTCCCTAAACGACGATGGTTTTGTTTTGCGGATATGATGATTGTGACTTTATTATGATTGCTAATCGTAAACCTAAGTATGTCTCCGTAAATAAGATATAAAAAAATGCCCAAGCAATTTTCTTGAGCGTTTTTCAATGTAATAATCAGTTGCTAAAACCCATTTAACTCCATTGTAACCGTTGGGATAAGCAGCAAAAACCCGAGGATAATTACGGTGAGAATTAGCGGCCAAACCCATTTAACCCATTTGTGGTATGGTATGCGCGCTACTCCTAGTACGGCAATAAGTACGCCCGACGTAGGGGTAATCATATTGGTGAATCCATCGCCAAACTGAAAAGCCATAACGGTGGCTTGCCTCGATATGCCAATTAAATCGCTAAACGGCGCCATAATGGGCATGGTGATGGCCGCCTTTGCCGATCCTGAAGGGATTACCACGTTGATGATGGTTTGGATAACGTACATAACGCCCACCGAGGCCACGTTGCCAAAATTACCCATTGCCTTGGATAGGCCGTAAAGAATGGAATCGATAATACCGCCATCCTCAAGTACTACAATTATTCCACCAGCAAGGCCAACAATTACGGCTGCCGAAAGAATATCCTTTACCCCCTCGAGGAAAAGTTTGGCTATATCGTCGGCCGATTTGTTAATGGCCAAACCGCTTGAAATACCCATGGCCAAAAACAGGGTGGCAATCTCCATCACGTACCAGCCGTAACCCATTACTCCCACAATAAGGAAGATAATGGTGTAGGCTAGCAGCAGAAGGATAAAGAAATGAACCGATTTGCGTAACGAGAGATAGCCCAAAATGGCAAATATGACCGATACAATGGGAATTATTACCAGCGATGTGGATGAGTTCCCAACGCTTAGGGTTGTTGTTGGGTATAGTACCGAGAAAATAGTGAGCGCCACCAGTATGGCTCCATAAACAAACCAGGCAATTCGGGGTGTGTAATAGGTGATGGTTTCGGTATCATGCTCCTCCCTTTTTCTCCAGTATTCATCTTCTGTATACACAGGGGATAGCTTGGGGTTTTTCCTGATCTTGTGCGCATAACGTAGCACAATGATTATGCCCACAACATTTATAATTATCCAGCTAAAAAAACGATACTCGATCCCTGAAAACAAAGGGATGTCGGCTAACCCCTGCGCAATACCAATGGTAAATGGGTTAAGGATTGCTCCGGCAAAACCCAGATGGGCAGCAATATAAACCATACAAACTCCGATTATGGAGTCGTAACCCATTGATATGGCCAGCGGAACAAGTATAATGGCAAAGGCAATGGTCTCCTCGCTCATTCCAAAAATTGCCCCAAATATGCTAAACATAAGCATCACCAGCACTATTATAATGTTATCGACTCCCAGTGAGCGAACCAACCGGTTGTGTTCCAGCTTTTTTGTGAATTTCAGAAAAGCCATAATGCCAATGTCAATGGCCTTGCTCTGGTTCATAATCCAGAATGCACCCCCAATCATCAGAATAAAAATGATGATATTGCTTTGCTTAACAAATCCTTTGAATAGTGCTGAGAATACTTGCCATGTTTGGGTTTTTGGCTCAAACTGGGCTTGGTGCTCGTCGGGGAGGTTTTGATGATAATGGAAAACCATCTCCTTCTGTATTTCTCCATTCACTTCACGTTCAACCTCAATGTATTTCCCTGCGGGGATAAACCACGTGAGAACAGCTGCAATAACAATAATGGCAAAAACGATAACGTAGGTGTGGGGTACTTTCTTAAGCATTGTATTAAGCAATTGGTTGAGGTTAGCTATTGAATTGCAAATGTATCTCCAGGAAGGTAAATATCCAAAATTATGTTTTGCCCACCCAACTTATTATTTGCAATTCGCTTACTTCTTTTTGGATTTCTGTATACCAGAACCTGTGATTCTCCCACAACCTCGACATTATTACCTCGCACAAGTATTGCTGTTGACTCGTCGATGCCAATACAAGCATACTCTGGGTACTCAAGAACAGCCGTTAGTAATCGATTGTGTCTACTCCGCCAAACAAAATGCTGATCAATTATGGCGTTAGTAATCAGACCTAAACCTTCCGAGAGCTCAAGGTTTTCCGATTCGATAACAGGGAATGTCGATCGGTACTCTGGGTATCTTAGCTCGTTACCAGTTATCATTAGTTGGCTCATTACTGCTGCCCCAGCGCTGGTGCCCGCTATAATTGCCCCTTCATTGTAGGCATAGTGTATTGCATCGAAAATCGGTGAGTCTTTCACAATTTCCATAAATCTGCTCTGGTTGCCTCCACTAATGTATATTAGCGATGCGTTTTTTAAGGAGTCAATCCAGTTTTGATTTGGTGGTGTATCGTTTGTGAAGTTGAATCCTACGATGTTGCTAAGCCCTTGATTGATGAACTGCTCAGATGACCATATGATGGCTGAATCGGGGCTACCACTTGACATTGGGAGAACCACAGCGTATCCACCCTCACGGAGTTTTGCCTCATCCACCAATCGGGATACCATACTGGCTGGTCGGCTTCCCCCTCCAATAATGAATAAAGCACCCTTACTCTTTTGTTTATCCTCATTTTTCTCTTCTTGAAAAGAGCAGGCGGTAACTGCTAATGTTGCAACAATAGCTGCTATAATTAATCTTGTCATAATTCAATTTTTATCAGTTTAAAAAATTTGGTAATTATAAGCTTAGTGACGAGGGAGCTATTTTTCGTATGTGCCCTTTTTAAGGATCTCCCCCTTAACTACCATTATTTTTCCCATAACCAATACATACTCAATACCAAAATCTTTGTTGACAAGCACAATATCTGCGTCCTTGTCCTGAGTAACTCCTCCTTTGCGCTTAAGTTTTAGGATGTTGGCTACATTGCTCGTTACAGTTTGTAGGACTGTCTCAAGATCAAGCCCCTCGTTAACAACTGCATCTACTAGCTCGTTGTAAAGGGTTTTCATTGATCCTGTTTCTAGTTTAACCAGATTACCATTCTCATCGAAATGAGGTAATGACCCACAGGCATCGCTACTCATGGTAATATGATTTATGGGGACACCCGCTTTCAGCAGTTCAACGATAGCAACAGATGGCTTGATCTCGAACTCAGCAAATACGGGGTAAGAGCTTGTTGTCAGATCAACATAACTCGATTTTCCGTATTCTTTAGCATCCTCAAAAATGTAGCTATTTCTATTACAATGGGTTGGGAGGAATTGCTTGAGCTTAAGCTCACTATGCTCAACAATATCGTAAAGGGGTTTAAATGGATTTTGAGCATCGCCCATATGAATGTTAACTATCCCCGCTTTTCCTCCTAGCATAGCACCAACTCGGGTATGGGCTACTAGGTGGATTAAATCGTTTAAATTGAATCCCGAGGAACGATGATCGGAAAGTGCGATCTCTCCAGTTCCAATGATCTCTTCAATTAAAGCCAAGTCTTTCCCTACGTCACCAAGGATAGTGGGCGTAGGTACTTGATATGCTCCAGTGTACATCCATGCGCTAACCCCTTCAGTTCTTAGCGCTTTAACCTTCATTAGAACCGATTCTAGGTTTCTTGTCATCCCATCGGTTCCTAAACAGCCTACCACAGTTGTTACTCCGGCTGTTAGCATTTGGCTAAGCTGCATTTCGGGTGTTCGTGTTGCGGGGCCTCCCTCACCACCGGCACCGGCAATGTGCACATGCGAATCGATTAGCCCCGGGATGGCGATTAGCCCTGAGGCTTCAATTATATGACTTTTCCAACTTGAGGGAACATCGATGTTCTTTGAGATCTGCGCAACCTCTGATCCAGCAATTAGGATATCGCACTTCCCCATTTTATGGGGGCTATATAGCTCTACGTCTTTTATTATGGTTATGCTCATCTTTTACGGATTATTAGGTGACCACCTTCGAGTATTATCAACTAAACAATAAGCAATACGAGATATACACCAGTTGCCCTTAAAAAGATGTACGCTTTTTTACGATCCTACTAACGATTTTATCTATGGGAGTAAGGGCAAGCAGACTTTAATGCGTACTAAATATAAACATTATAATGATGAGAGATTTTTTACCAACGAGATTGATGTGTCTACTTGCTCTATTTTCAGTTTACGAAATCAATCTTTCTGCCTCTGATAACAAAGGAAGCCTACTTATTATTGGTGGCGGCAGTGAGAATATTACCTCTACCACATCGTGGAATTACGAAGCTTTTTGCTGGGCTGTTGACCAAAGTGCCAATAAAAAGGTGGCAATTATACATTACGCAACGACTACTTCATCAGCCTTCGAAAATTATTTTAAAACATACTGCGGCGCTTCTGAGGTAAAGAGTTTTGTGGTCAATAGTGTTGGTGCAAACAACGCTTCTTTAATGGATGAAATAAGTGGTTACGATTTGTTCTACTTTAGGGGAGGCGATCAATGGGAGTATTACAATCAGTGGAAGGGACGATTAATGGAAGATGTTATCCACAACAAGTTCAATAGCGGTGGGGTTTTATGTGGGACATCCGCTGGACTAGCTATTTTGTCGGGAACAACCTTTGTTGCTGAGCATGGCGAGTGCTATTCAAATGGTGCGGTTAAGAATACAAATCTGATCACAATTACCCTGCGTGATGATTTTTTGAGAATGATGCCCGGCTTTGTTTATGATTCGCATTACACCAACCGTGGGCGTTTAGGGCGATTAGCGGCTTTTATGGCTCACTGGAAAAAGAACAAGAACGAAAGTTTGGTAGGCATTGGGGTTGATGAGATTACCGCCCTAGCAATTAGTCCCGAAGGAGAGGCTACAGCATATGGGGCCGGAACTGTAAGCATAATAAGGGAGCGTAACGGTATTGATTATTCTACAAGCGCTGCATTGGCCATAGATTCTCTTGAGATTACGCATCTTTCACACAGAAGGAGTATTAACCTAAATACCTTTGAGGTTGATACGTTTGGCTCTGCTGTTGAGCCTAGTAGCACAATTGAAACCACTCCCTCGAAAATTTATATCAGCGGAGGCGATAAGCTGAATACAACCAACGAAAGTTTGCTTGAGAAATTTACTGCTGAGGGTAGCTCAGAGGATAACACCATTATTTTTACTGGAGCAGATCAAAGCCTTGCTCTAGAATATAAAGCCAAGCTAAATGAATATGGGGCATCCCATGTTCATATATATGAAGCTACAGGTGAAACCTCAAATAGCTCGGAGCTGGCCAGCCTTATTCGCTCTGCCCAAAAATTTCTTTTTGTTGGCAATAATACCTACAACCTTATCACCCTTTTTTACAATTCGGGAGGTGCTGCAGCAAATGCGCTTAAGGAAGCCCTTGAAAGCAGAGCCATATACCTTGCATTTATTGGCGACAACGCGCGTATCTGTGGCCAAGTAGTAGTGGGGAATTACATTAGTGCTGATGCTAATTTAGCCGTAAGCAATGGATTTGGACTTATAAAAACGGCAACCATTATTCCAAAAACATTTGAGCGGCCCCAAAGTGGAGCTGTAACAACATACTGGCATGGAACAAATGCTGCTATTCCCTACGCAATGGTTAGCCAAGGTGTAAAGAATGGTATTTGGTTGAATGACGACAACTACATTCTGTTCAAAGGAAGCGACAATAAGGCTGGGTTTACCGCCTTTGGTACATCACCCGTATTTGTTCAAACATTGCATAATACAAAAGGAGAACTGGTGTCGCAAACATACAGCGGAACGGGTAACCCAGATACAAAGGCAGCCTTTGATTTTATGTACCTCTCATTTTTGCATGAGGGGCAGGAGTATATACTGGCCGATTTTGAATCGTCGGCAACCGGCATTGATGAGGAATTGGAAATGCCAAGTATCAAAATGTTTCCAAATCCCACCTCGGATAAGTTAAATATAAGCTCTAGTGTAAAGCTTGTTGGAGTAAGAGTTTATAATATGATTGGCGTCAGGGTTTATTCCCGGGTGCTTAACGATAAAGAATTGTCAATTGATGTTAGTAGACTTAATTTTCCTAAAGGAATTTATTTGGTTGAAGCCTATGCCCTCAATAATAGGGTGGTAACCAAAAGAGTAGTTGTAAATTAAAAGATATGAAGCAAATGAAGTTTCCCCACGCCATCACAATTATCCTTTCCATAATGGTTCTGTTTATTGCACTTACATGGATTATTCCTGCAGGTGAGTATGATTACAAAGAGCAGAATGGACGCGAAGTCGTTATTCCTGAAAGCTACCATAGGGTAGAGCCGAACCCACAGGGTATTTTCGATTTTCTTACTGCACCCATTAAAGGTTTTGTGAGCGCAGCTCAAATTATTGGCTTTTGCCTTTTGGTTGGAGGGGCATTTGGTATACTTAACAGGACAGGTGCAATAAATGCTGGTTTAAGCAACTTAATTATCTACAGC
>DDWD01000208.1 GCA_002345825.1 Bacteroidales bacterium UBA2295 | reverse complement strand
CGTTTCTGCTTGCCACGGCGATGTTCTTGCTACCGGTTGGTCGCTGGGGCGATCTTACAGGAATCCGCAGGCTGTTTAAGCTGGGTGTGGTAATCTTCACCATGTCGTCGTTGCTATGCGGGATGGTGGGTTCAGGAGGTTGGCTTATTGCGCTACGATTTGTCCAAGGGATTGGTGCTGCCCTAAGCAGCACAACTGGCCCAGCAATTCTGGTATCGGCTTTTCCACCTCAACATCGAGGACGAGTGCTCGGCATATCTGTATCGGCGGTATACTTGGGTTTGGCCTTTGGCCCTTTTGCCGGAGGATTTATTACCCAGTATATGGGTTGGAGATCCATATTTTTCATAGCCTCGGGGCTGGGAATTTTCACCACCGCCATAGCGTTTATCTTTTTGGGAAAGGATGAATCCACCAGAAACGATGCAACGAGAATGAATTTAAAGGGAACCGTTTTTTATATGATTGGCCTAGTGGCCTTGGTGTATGGCTCCTCAAACATACCCTCCACAATGGGTTGGCTTCTGATGCTGGGCGGTGCTCTATCGCTTGTTGTATTCTGGATATTCGAGAGCCATTCGGCGATGCCAGTTATTGACACGAAACTATTTGTAAAAAATAGGCTTTTCGCCTTTTCGAATCTTGCTGCGCTGATAAACTACAGCGCCACCTTAGCCATTGTTTTTCTAATGAGCCTTTACTTGCAAAAGATTATGGGTCTATCGCCGCGCGATGCTGGAACTATCCTAATTGCCCAGCCCATCGTAATGGCCATCTTTTCGCCCATTGCAGGACGATTCTCTGATAGAATTGAGCCGCGTTACCTTGCCACTGCTGGTATGACCATGTGCACTATTGGGCTGGCTGCACTAGCATTTCTATCAACCTCAACTCCCATTTGGTTTATTGTTATTATCCTTTTATGGGTTGGCTTTGGGTTTGCCCTATTCTCGTCGCCCAACATGAATACCATCATGAGCTCGGTGAGCAAAACGCAATACGGATTAGCTTCGGGCACAGCAGCCACCATGCGGGTAATTGGACAGATTGTGAGCATGACCATTGCCACGCTATACTTTGCAGGGTTTATGGGCAGTCAACCTATTGAAATTGTTCCCGATCACCTTTTTATCAGCGCCGTTCGTTTTGGGTTTGTAACTTTCGCCTTCATTAGTCTGGCAGGCATATACTTCTCTTATAATCGGGGGAAAATAGTCAGATCATAACAAGAGACACATTAACGGTAAAGCACGATGCTTTCGATAATATCAAAACGTTAAAGACTATGTCAAAATCAAAATCACTCTTTGTGTCCATTCTGCTAATCATATCAGCAGCTATTATCTACGCCTTAATGCACAACAAAATCCCACATGAGCACTTCGATTTAGTAGGTTTTTATATCGGCTTTATCTTTATAATGGGCGTTGGGTATAGTATCCTTCCGTTTATTAGGAAAAAGGAATAGCTGATAAACCAGCCCTGAAGTTGATTTTCACTAGGATCTGAAGGAGAAGCCAAAGTCAAACCATACAGATATTTTTTCTCATTGACCAATATCACCATTTTTTGAGGGCAATAAATGCATACTCCACTAGCGTTTCGCATATATTTGTAGGAATTGTATTTGAGCACCGCGGTAAAAAACCTACAAACCATGAGAATTAAATCTGTCGTTTTTACATTTATAACTTTTTTCTTTATAGGAGCGTCCAATGTATTTGGACAATTCCAACAAGAGTTTCCCCAGAACCTGGTGAAAGAGGTTGAAGATCATCTTAAGCAGGCTGATGACCTTGCTAATTCGGGTGATATAAACCAGGCAGCCTACCACCTAAACCGAGTGGCCAACATATACTGGATAAACGGATACCCCAAAAAAGCGGTTGAATACTTCGAAAAAACAATTGCTTTTAACAAGCAGATTGGCAACCTTAATGCCCAGCGCACGCTATACAGCAACATTGGTATGGTTTATATCGATGAGGAGGATTACCCCAAATCATTGGACAATTTCCAAAAATCGCTTGCCATTGCCCGCAAGATGAACCGTAAACCAGATATTGCAGCCACGCTAATCAATGTAGCCAATGTGCAGTCGGAATTGGGAAAGCATAGCGATGCGGCCACTACCCTTGAGGAAGCCCATACGCTGGCACGTGAGCTAAACGACGAGCGGATGCTCCGGAACTGCTACTCACTCCTTACTGATGTTTACGAAAAGCTGGGACAAAAGGAAAAATCGGCAGAGTACTTCTCGCTCTTTACTGCCATATCGCAAAAAATTCAACGAGAACAGATACGTAAACGCGATATGCAGGCACAACAAATGGTTGAAAAAGCAAAATCGGAGGTTAGCGAGATTGAGCAAATGCGTCAGGCTACTGAAGAGGAACTGCTCGACAAGCAGCGCGCACTAAAAGAAACGGAAGAGAGCTTGGTGCAAGTTGAGCAAATATCGAAGGAAAGGCAGATGCAAATCGATTTGCTTAGCAAGGAAAAGGAGCTACAGGATGCCATAATAAAAAACCAGAGGCTGGTAAGGAATGTATTTATCTTTATAATTTTTGTGGTAGTAAGCTTTGCCACCCTATTTCTGTACAACCTCAATATTAAAAAGAAAGCTAACCAAAAACTACAGAAACAAAACAAGGAAATTGCCGAGCAAAAGGACTTGATTGAGCAGGTAAACCAAGACCTTGGGTTTGCATTCAACAGGATTGAGAAGCAAAACCGCGATATCACCAGCAGCATAAACTATGCACAACGAATTCAGGAAGCCCTCCTGCCTAACCCGTGTAACCTTAGCAGCGTATTCCCCGACTCGATGGTATACTTCCAACCCCGCGATATTGTTAGCGGCGATTTCTACTGGTATACTGGCTATGGTTCGCCCAAAGCCTTACGAGAGAATCCCCGCGATAATTTCATAAAAATTCCTAGCCTCGAAAACTCCGAGAGAGGTTTCCTCATCTCGGCTGTTGATTGCACAGGGCATGGGGTTCCAGGCGCATTCATGAGCATGATCGGATTTAATCTGCTCGAAACCATTACCCGTAATGGGACAATCATACCTAACCAAATTCTAAGAAAGTTACACAACGCCATTCGTTACCTGCTAAAGCAGGACACAACCGACAATCGCGATGGAATGGATATGGCCCTCTGCTCAATTACCGATAAAGGAAGAAAAGTGCTTTACTCAGGAGCCAAAAACCCCTTGATTACGGTTTCAGAAGGCGAGCTCACCTACATTAAGGGGGATGTTTACCCCATTGGAGGGATGCAAAAGGAAGGGGAGCGCGAGTTCTCTTTACATACCATTAATGTTGAAAAACCAACCTCTTTCTACATCTTTTCCGATGGATATACCGATCAGTTTGGAGGGATTAATGGTAAGAAGTTTGGCACCAAATCGTTCAAACAGCTGCTACTCGACACAAATCATCTGCCAATGCAGGAGCAAGCATTAGTGCTTAAAAAGAAAATGGCCGGCTGGATGGGGAATGAGCATAAGCAAATTGACGACATAATAATTATTGGGTTTAAGGTAGTGCCCGGTGAGGTTGATTTGTAAAACTTTTTTACTACATTTAAGGCACTCTACCTAAACAAAACCTGAATGAAACATCTTTACTTCTCCATATTATTTGGCTTTATGTTATCAAGCCTTGCTTGGGGACAAAACCCCTCGCAGCAACAGGCACAGCTATATGTCGATAGCACAGGGCAGGTTTACACCCGAGCCGATGCCCCGGCTTACATCTTTATTGCCCCTGCCGATGCTGAGGATCAGCTTATGCTTGTACCCAGTTCCGACAAGGCGGCCAACCCTATGCAGTGGGATGGGGCTGGTAAACACTACATTGTGCATAAAGATCTTGAAAGAAGAATGAACATTCGGTTCCGTATTATGGCCGACGGATTGGCACCCAACACTGCCTTACACTTCGAATCGGGCCTAATATTCAGATACAACAATATATACTTTGCCCAAAGCGGTGCGCAGGCCACGCTGCAAGCAAAGGATGATATGTCGGGTGTTAAGCAATCATACTTATCTGTCGACAGCAGCGAGTTCTCAGCAGCAAGTGCCCCTATTAGCTTTTTGGGCGACAAGGAATTCTCGGCACAAACATACTCAATCGATAATGTGGGAAACGTAGAGGCACCGTTAACTTTCAGAATTATAACCACCAGCAAGGCCGCTGTGCAAATGGAAAACATCTACTTTGAATCCAACAGTACATCGCTCAACACAAAATCAATATCAGAGTTGAACAAACTGGCTGAAATATTGAAGCAATTCCCCAAGATTCATCTGGAAATTGGAGCACATACCGACTCGTGGGGGGACTCTGGCTACAACCTTCAACTCTCTGAACGCCGCGCTCAAGTTGCAGTCAACTACTTAAAAGATAAAGGCATTCCAGAACATCGGCTAAAAGCCAAAGGATATGGCGAGACCATGCTACTGAATGAGTGTGGAGAGGGCGTTGATTGTCCCGCCTCGAAACATAGGGAGAACAGACGAGTTGAGTTTGTGATAACGCAAGTAGATGAAAACTAACCCCAAAACCAAAGGGACAAGATGAAGATTTTCAAATATCTTTTCACACTAGCCACAATGTACATAGCCTTTGCAGCGCAAGGGTTGTTTGCTCAGGATACTAACTCTTTCCATATTGATTCTACCGGTCGGCTCTTTGTAAACCCCGGCACGCCAGTTTACCTGTACATATCCACTTCGCCCACTGGTGAGGATGCCGTTAGGGTAAAAAGCATACAGCCCGAAGGGAACCCTATGTACTGGGATGGTCACGGTGTACATTACCTAACGCATATGGATCTTTACTTGGGACGCAAAATCCGTTTCGACCTGTTTGCAGATGGATTAGCACCAAAAACATCTCCAAATTTCGACACGAAAGAGGGCATACAACGAGGCCAAAAGATTTTTCTTTCGGGAAATGCAGTGCTCGAGCTAGCTGCGCATGACCCAGATGCAGGTGTGAAGGAAATCTATTACTCGGTAAACGAATCGGAATTTAGACCCTACTCGCAGCCCTTTACCTTTGATAAGGATGGAGAATTTACCGTGCGCTTTTACGCCATCGACAACGTAGGGAATAGAGAGGATGAGGGAGAACGAATTATAGTAATTGACACAACGCCCCCCACAACCACTCTCACCATTAATGGTGCTCATCACGACGAGGTGTTAGCGTCAAGTTCGCGTTTAGAGCTTAATGCTATCGACTCCCTAAGTATTCGTCATACGCTTTACTCTATAAACAGTGGCAAAGATACTCCATATAACAAGCCTATTACCCTCTCAAATCTTTCCGAAGGAGAGCATTCCATTAGCTGGTTCTCCGTGGATGATGTTGGGAACACTGAAGAAACCCAAACTTATACATTTTTTGTTGATCGAACTCCACCAATGGTTTTCGAGGAGATATCGGGGAACACATATATGGTTGCTGGGCGTGAGTATTCATCGGGGCGCAGCCAACTTCGAATTGTAGCTGTTGATAATAAAGCAGGCGTTAAGGAAATCTTCTACTCCATCAACAATTCCCCATTCCAACTTTACGAAAAACCCATTTTTCTCTCGGAAATTACGGGAGCATTAACCGTACGTTCATACGCAATAGACAATGTGGGAAACAAGGGTACCAGCGACGCCCAAGGACAGCAATTCGCAATGCCTGAGGTTGACATTACTGGCCCTAACATTACCCATTCGTTCACCGGTAAAAGAATCACGCTACGCGATACTACATGGATTGGGCCTAACACCAAAATCAACATAAATGCTGCCGATAAAGGCTCTGGATTAAACAGAATTGAATATCGTCTAAGCGATGGCTTACCCCAGGAATATTCTGCTTCGTTCAACATTGCGAAAGAGGGATATCATAACGTAAACTGCAGCGCATGGGATAATGTGGAAAATCTCAACATCGCATCGTTTAGCTTTGGGGTTGACACCAAAGCACCTCAGCTATTTTACCACTTCTCGGTTAAACCTCATAAAAAACATATAGCTGATGGGGCGGAACTAAATGTGTTCTCTCCAAATATGCAATTGTTTGTTGCAGCCACCGACGATAAAGTTGGAGTTGACCGAATTACCGTAACCGTAAACGAAGGTAGAGAGAGAAGCTACTCGCAACCCCTGAGCGGCTTTAAGCCCAATCAGCTTAATACCGTTACGCTAAAGGCAATGGACAGGCTGGGCAACGAGAGTTCCCAAACCATTACATTTTGGGTTGAGTAAATGGCGCAACAGCGCGTTGGAAAATGCCATGGATATAGGCAATGGCCATACCAAAGTTGGTTACAGGAATATTTGCTTCAATTGCCGGGCGTAGCCTATTCGTTAGCTGCTTGCGAGTAACAACACAGCCTCCGCATTGTATAACTAAGGCGTAATCTGTAATCGGCCGGGGGAGGTTGTCTAGCCCAGCTACCATTTCGTATTCCAACTCTTTGCCAGTAAACTTGGAAAGCCAATTGGGGATTTTTACTCGCCCAATATCATCGCATGAAACATGGTGCGAACAGCTCTCGAGCAGCAACACCCTATCGCCGTCTTTCAAGTTCGATATAGCAGGTGTTCCCTCAATGTAGCTATAAAAATCGCCCTTAAGGCGAGCCAGCAAAATGCTAAAGCTGGTTAGCGGCACTTCAACTGGTACAATCCTGCTAACCATTCCAAACATCTGGCTATCGGTTATTGCCAACTTTGGTTTTATGCCTGTGGATTTTAAAAAGTGTTCCAACTCGTCCTCCTTTAGTACAATAGAAACGGCGTCGTTATCAAGCGCATCGCGAATAGTTTGCACCTGGGGCAGGATTAGTCGCCCAGCGGGCGCCTCGGTATCGATTGGGGTGATAAGCAGCACCACATCGCCCTTACCAGCAAGTCCGCCCAACAGCGTGGGTTTTTGCCATGAAACCTCGGGAATGGTTTTGTGAATGGCTTCAACCAACGTATCGAAACCTGTGCCTGTTCTTGCGGACACCTCAATCACCAAGGGTTTCGCATCTAGCTTTTCCAGCATCAGCTTTAACTCGGGCTTAATGGGGCAAACATCATACTTGCTATGCACAACAATGAAGGGAACATCAAAACGTTTAAACTCTGCCACAAGGTTATCCTCAAAACTCCCCCAAGTATTGTTGGCTATTAACAGAATGGCTAAATCAATCTGACGAATGGAGTCGTGAGTTTTGGCAATACGCTGCTGCCCCAAATCTCCCACATCATCAATACCCGCCGTATCGATAAGTATTACGGGGCCAAAGTTTAGTATCTCAAGCGATTTTTTTACCGGATCGGTAGTTGTTCCGGCCACATCGGACACAATGGCTACCTGCTGGCCCACCAGCATATTCACCAGCGAACTTTTACCATTGTTCCGTCGACCGTAAATACCAATATGTGGTTTGGACTCCTTTCCTCTGCTCATAATGTAGCGTTTTGCTGGCAAAGTTAATATTTTCGTTTACACCAATAATGCAATCCAACACAGGATATTTGTAAACTTGAAGATGCTATAAACTAAAACAAGATTGATTATAAATTACTCAAAACCGTCCACTTTCCGAGCAACGCAGGAACAGGTAACGCAAAAAATCTATAATTTAGCAACCAAAACACAACCAAAACTAAAACCATGGCTAATTCTGTTATCGACCTTAAAAAAGAACAGCAGGTTACGCTAAATACTCCAAGGTACAAGTATAGCCTAATGGCAAAAATATTTTTTGCCGGGATGGATCTGGCCGCAGGTAAAAAGGATGACCTACCCAAGGCTAAACTGCTGGAAATTTTGGCAAGTATCCCCTACAGAATGTGGGAAATAAAACACTACATGAAGCTCACCCGAAAGTTTAGGAACGCCAAGAAGGTAGAAAAATTCCAAAGCGTGGTCGACTGGGGTCGTAGTGCGCAGGACAACGAGTATATGCACCTGCTGGTAATTCATGAAAAGATGAAAGAGGATGGCATTAAGGATAAGTGGTATCTAAATCCCATAATTGCCTATTTTATAGTTCTAACGTACGTTATTATTGCAAAAACGATGGCGTTTTTTAGTCAGAAACGCGCGTTCCTTTTCAATGCGGAGTTTGAAAACCACGCCGAAGGTGTATACGCCCAGCTAGTTGCGGACACCCCCCAGTGGGAGGAGCAAAAGCTCACCAACGAATTGGTGAAAAGCTACGCCGATGTTGACACCTGGGCCGATGTGTTTAGGCGCATTAGCCTCGATGAGCGCGACCATATGAACCATAGCTTCGAGTTCTGCGGCAAACCCGAACTAGTTCAGAAATACGAGGGTATGCCTGAAAGCTATACCGTTTAAAATAGATACTGACCAAAATATTACAAAGGGGGAGCATCAGCGTTCCCCTTTTTTTGTACTCTGCTTTCACGTTTTTTTCAACCCCTCTTACTGCGTCAATCTGTTAAATCAGCGTTATCCGTGTTCAATCTTTGTAGGCATCGCTTTTGTGAAATATTTATCGATAATCCCAAAAGAAAAATAAAAATTTCGCCCGACAAAAACCATAGCCTAGCAGCTATAGAAATGGTAGTAGCAATATCAACAGGAACGCCAAGAAGTGATAACCCTAGCACAATAAAACCCTCGCGAACTCCCAGTCCACCAGGCACAACAATAGCCAGCAGTCCCAAGGTAACCGATAGCGGAAAAACCAAGACCACCAAAGGAGAAATATCTGCAATAATGGACTTGGTAAAAAGCCAAAACCCCGCACTCCAAAGCACCCAGTATATTGCAATGCTACCAGCAAGTGCTAATATTTCCTTTGCCGAAATTCTGGGGATATCAAACTCACGCTTAGTGATCTTTTTGTAACCCAACGCAACCAGTTGGCGGAACCAATCGGATAGATTAAAAACGGTTAGCCCAAGGAATAGGGTAAAAACGATTAGCAACAGGCTCCAATTCCCATTTTGAAAAAAGAGGAAAACTATACCCAGCGCCAATCCAATCCACACATAAACCAGCTGCTCTTTCAGCGATGCGTACGATGCTGTTTTAAGCGAGACCCCATCCGAAGAGACTTTTGCTGCCCTACCCAGTACAACCCACACCTTGCCGGGGATAAACTTGGCAAAAACCGATAGCCCATGCGAAACAATTGCTTTTGCTCCGCTTATGGGTATATTATGTAACGCTAAACATTTGCGCCACGCAAGAGCCGAGGCAACAAATCCAATCCAAAGGAAAATGCAGGAAAGGCTCAAGTGCCAAAAGTTAAACTGTATCCCCTTTAGGTCGATATAGTTGTACCGAAAAAGATAAACCACCAAAAAAATTAGCGAGAGGTATATAAGGATATTGAAAAACCACTTGCGCATTGGCTACCGTAGGTGTTTATTGCTATCCATATCGAACCACATGGCGAAAAGGATAAACTGCACGCCCATAATTACGGCAAACATCCAAGCCAAAAAGTTTACCTTGGGGATATGGTCGTAAGCAATCCAGTAGTATATATACCTCACAAAAAGCGGAATGCTGGCCAGCTGCAATAAAAATCCAAAGAAATAGAAAAACACCAGCGGGTGAAAATCGCGGATAATATACTTTTCGCGAAGGCGGAAAAAGAATCGCTTAACAAGAAGCCAAGAGATTGTAAAAACCACTTTGCGCACCTTCATTGTGCTTTTTTCTCCCACGTTATATATGGGGCGTGTAATCACATCGCGAACTCGAAAGTTGAAGATGTTGAGAAGGATAAGCACATCGTTTGGATTGCCGTAGCGCTTGTACATCTTGTCCCAATTTATGGTTTGAAGCGCCTGCTTGCCAATGGCCGAGAATCCGCTTTGCGAGTCGGCAATATGCCAGTAGCCCGAGGCAACTTTGGTGAGAAGCGAGAGGATTGCGTTGCCATAAAACCTAACCCTTGGGATTTTCTCGTAAGCCTCGCCCGAAAACAGCCGGTTGGCCTTGGTGTAATCAACCTCACCTTTGACAATGGGATCAATTAACCGTTCAATGTCGTTGGCGTCCATTTGCCCATCTCCATCCATGCGCACGGCAATATCAATACTATTCTCAATTGCCCATTTGTAACCCATTGCCAATGCACCGCCACAACCTAAGTTTTTGCTATTTTGCAACAAGACAAGTCGTTTATTTTCATTGCTAAGGTTTTTTACAACTTCAGCGGTGTTGTCCTTGCTGGCATCGTCAACCACCACAATGTGATCAACAAATGAGGGAATGGCCGAAATTACTGAGGCAATATTTTGTGCCTCGTTGTAACTGGGAAGTATTACGGCAATCTGTTTATTTTGATACATACTAACGTGATGTTACAAAATGAGTATTTTGGCTCACAATAATCTCCAAGTCATCAAAATATGCAGACTGGCTATGTGGATTCCAAACGTAAACCACAAGATGCTTCTTCTTAAAATCTGGAGATATGTGTATTGAGGTAGATATTAACTCCCAACCCGTTTCGGCATCTACCTCACCCGTTTTTTTGGACTGATAAAACTTGGATGATCGTTTACCCGATACAACCAGCTCGCCCACACCATCCTTAGAGTTTCGCCAAACGCTAACTTCCACATTAGTATTCGGCTGCACTGGAATCTCAATAGTAAATCCAAAGGGATTGCTACTATCAACAAGTAACGATTTGTTACCCGATAACGAGATGACTTCTGTCAAATTTTTTGCCCCCTTAGCAAGGTAGGACGGGTTGTTGGTTGCTAGCAAATCGCCCTGAGCAATAGTTTCAGCATCGCAGCTTATGCTGAGAACTGTATCTATACTTTGGGTTAGAACTTTGGAATGAGGCTGCCCATCTATTCTGAAAACCCGAAGACCATTCAACTCGCCTATGGGTTGGTTTACAAACGGTTTAATGTAGGGTCGTTCTTGAGTTGTTTGATTGTAATTGGCCACAAAAAGAAATTTGGCTCCCCCCTCAATCCTCTTGGCAAGAGAAAGGCTATCCATTGCCTGGTCGCCATACAAAGTCCACCCCTTTCGGTTTAAAAGATATAGGGTGTAATCGGGCGTTCGGTCGGGAATGCTAATGATTTTATCATCGGGGTCAATGCCCAAATCGTCAATATAACTTGCTGCTTTCCGAATGTCGGCAAACTGCCGATGCTCGTAATTCATCCATCCCTTGTACCTTAATCGTTGCTTCATGTAGGTATACTGGGTACCGTACAAGGTAAAGGCAATGAGCAGAAGCAAAAAATAGCGTGACCTAAATACGCGAGGGAATCTCTTGCTAACAACATCAAGGGCTGTTAGTATTAGGAAGATTGGGAAAATGTAGAGATTAATGAAATAGTAATCGTGATCGAAAAAGGCTGCAAACCAAATAGCGATGTATAGGGATGTTCCCACAAAGGTAAATGCGGTAATTGCAAGCAAAAACCTATTGGCAAACCTATAGTAATAGCCAACAAGCACGATGCAAATCAGCAGCAAAATTAGTACAGGTTTATTGAACAGATGAGGCAGCCACAGCTCATTCACCTGACGAAGGATATCGGCAAAACCGCAGTTACAGCATGAGCTAACGTTCCAAATGGGGCAGGTACGCATTGAGAAATACTTGGTGCTGTGCTCGGCATTGTAGTGCCAAGCCCAAACGTACCAAGCCACAACAACTAACAGCGTGCTAACAAATGGGACTAGTGATTTCCATCGATTCTTAAAGATAGGCTTTCCCCTTTCGCCCAGCTTAGCCCCCAGCAGTTCGAGAAACCATACCCCTGCCAACGCAAAAAAACTTATTAAAGCGGTAACCTTAAGCAATCCGCCCAGCATAAAAAAGATGGCCACAAGCCAAAGGGTACGTTTCTGGTTGTGCTTTTGCCACCGAGCAAAAAACATCCAGCCAATAAGCACAAACATAAAGGCAGGCACATCGGGCAAAAAGCTGTTGCCATAGAAAATTATTACAGGCGATATTAGAATAATTGTTGCCCCTAGAAAAGATATAATCTTTGACTCGAGAAAAGACAGAAAAAACCGATATGTTGCCCAAAAACCAAGCAATACAATTAGGGACCATACTAAACGATAAACCCAGTGGCTGGGGCCAAATATCTTATAAAATGCAGCAACCGTATAGTAAAGGTATGGACACTCCGAGGTGGCATAACCCGTGGTATGACCATCGGCGTGTAGGTTGTGAATCTGTGGTTTAAAAAACTCCATCCCGTGCTGGTAGTAGTTAAGCGCCAGCGAGGCGCAGTCGGATTGCCGCCACAGATGCGTTGATTGCGGTGGTTGGTTTAGCTGTGCTATGTACCCAAAAACCACTAGTAACAAGAAAAATGCAACAAACGAAATAAACTTATGCCTTTTGCCAATAAGCAATAATTTTTTGGAGTTCAGAAAACCTTGCTGCATAAAAATAATTTTAAAAACAAATATAGGCATTATTTGAAATCGTTGCGTTTTATCACAATCTTTGTAATACCATTGACCCCTAATACACCGCTATGGGCTACAAGCTTTCAATTATTGTTTCGGTCTACAACGAGGAACCGGTAATCCCATTGTTTTGGGATGAGTTGTCAAATACTATAGAGCAGCTAAAGGATCACACCTTCGAGATTATCTTCGTAAACGATGGGAGCAGCGATAAGTCGGGCGAGATAATTGACAACCTTGTGAGTACAACCAAGAACACCAAGGCCATTCACTTCAGTCGCAACTTTGGGCATGAAGCGGCTATGTTGGCAGGCCTTGAGCATGCCCAGGGCAATTTTTTAATATGTATGGATTCCGACCTACAGCATCCGCCAAGCTGCATTGAGCAAATGGTTAGCAAAGCCAATGAGGGATACGAGGTGGTAACCATGGTTAGGAATCACAGGGCCGACGGCGGGCTTCGTAAGCGTCTCACATCAAGCCTTTTTTATTGGGTTTTTAATAAGCTTTCGCATGGGCAAATTGAACCCAACGTATCGGACTTTTTTATGATTTCCAAGCGAGTTGCAGAAGTGGTTACATCCAAATACCCAGAGAGAACTCGTTTCCTCCGTGGCTTAATTCAATCGGTTGGGTTTAAAAAGGCATCTATTCCGTTTGTTGCCCCAAACAGGGCTGCTGGGCAAAGCAAGTATTCGCTAACGCGCCTATTCTTCTTCTCGCTTTCGGCCATTGCCACTTTCTCGCATATTCCGCTTAGGCTTGGCCTTGCCATTGGGCTAATTTTTGGAGGATTTAGCTTTGTAGTCGCCATCTACTCTGTGGTGATGAAATTTTTGGGCGAGCCATTCTCTGGCTACACCACCATTGTGGTTCTTATTAGCCTTGGGTTCTCGCTACTTTTTATAGTAATTGGAATAATTGGCGAGTACATAGGCTACATCTTCAACGAGGTTAAAGGAAGGCCAACCTACATCATCGATCGAATTAACGAGCAGGAGTAGCACTATTCAACGAGGCTAGGCAGCTGCGTTTGGGGATCGAACTCAAACTCGCGAACCTGCCATATCTCGATGTTAGCCTCAGGATATTTTTTAACCAGCAATGGCGGCCCGAGAATGT
>DDWD01000115.1 GCA_002345825.1 Bacteroidales bacterium UBA2295 | reverse complement strand
TTGACGAATTGGTATCCATCGGCAGGTGTGGCGGAGAGGCTAATGGCCGCTCCCTCCTCGTAGTCACCTCCGCCTGAGGTGCTCCCCCCGTTGCTGGGGTTGACGCTTAGGCTAAGCCTAAAAGTGCTGATGGGGGGGGCAAGTGTTTGAAAACTAATTATATCTCCATATGCTGCTCCCTCAGCATTAGTTGCATATGCTCTTACATAATATGTTGTACTTGGACTAAGAGAGCCGATTGTACTAATAAAACTATCACCACCCTCACCATCTTCAGTTCATCCTAAGTTATTGCTCAAAGTTACATCCCCTTCGTTGTTCCATACAACACCTTTGGATAGAATTAGCAATCCTCCTTCGGATGCTATAACACCCCCACTACTTGCAGAATTAGTGCTTATGCCACTCACCTGGCGAGTAGATAGCGTTGGAATGGTTGTTGATACAGGGGTTGTTACTCTTTTTTGAATGCCGTATGCTATGCCGCGAGCATTTTGGGCATAAGCTCTAACCCAATATGTGTTACCAGAAGTAAGGCCTGATATTGTTTTGGTGAATGTACCTAAACCACTACCACTCGATAAAATCCCTTCATGATTATCAACTGTTGGATTTTCTTGGCTACCCCATACAAATCCTCGGTCGATAACATTATCGTTACCATTATCCGTAACTTCACCACCAATAATAAATGATGACGTAGTTATGCTATTTGGTTTATGTGTCACTATTTGAGGAACCTGAATATCATTAAGTTCTCCTTTTATGCACCTAACCGAAAGACCGATGTTTTTAGGATATTGACTTCTGCTTATTCCTTTGTTTGTAGAAACTAACATTCTTATCCAAGATTGATCCTGATCGCCCTCAGTTCGACTCCAAAAATAAGCATGTGATCCAAGATGAGCATATTGATCCGAGGGAGTATATAATCCTGCAGGTAGTGCATTAAAATTATAATCATTGGTACCGAACCTTCTTGCGTCATAATCCCACCGGGGATGCTCAGAAGTACTGTTCTCTCCACCTAATGGGGAGTTGATTTGTCTCGAGGATTTTAGTTTGGTACCTGCAATATTATTATTTCCCCAAGCTTGTGCATCAATGAAATCTACCAAGTTTTGCCAATCATTGTCAGTTGGAATTCTCCATCCAGTAGGGCATATTCCCCTTGGGTCTGATATTGCATACCAATTGTACAGCTTACCATAAGTAATGTCGTAATCGGAATTGTTATTATATAAAACCCAAAATCCAATTGTGGAATTCTCCCCCAAGTCAATATCGTTAGGACTAGGTATTATGTCTCCATTTCTGTATGTACTAACCCTAAGGTTATCTGTTATCCATTCCTGACCACCAATGACTATTGTATTGTATGTGTTACCCTCAATATCAATAACTATATCCTGTGAGTAACCTTGCATAACAATTATGCATAATACCGATTGAACGATGAGGTTAAGAGCATATTTTCGCATAGTTTAAGAAGTTTTCGATTGAAATGTAACTTATAAAGTTAACAATAATTTGTACGTAAAATATTGATTTGAGTTTTATGCAAAAATATCAATGAAAATAATGTTCAATACAAATGTTAAAAGAATTGTACGATCACTTTTTTACCATTTAAACAACTTGATTAGTACTAATGTGCATCATCGTGGAATTGTGCAACTTGGTTTGTAAAACCATTGCAAGTTTAAAAAGTGTATTCCATTTTTTTAAGATTGGTTTTCATTTTTATTAGAAATCTCTATTAATATGAATTAATTTATCCGTTAGATTTTAGTACATGATAAAAATATAAATATCTGAAAATCAGCAAAATAACCACAAAAACATTTGGATAAAACTCTGAATATCAGTATCATACAACGGATTACCACACCCTAATTGTAAGAAGTATGATACCCAGAGTTGAGGATAAAAGTAGTGAATTTATTTCCATTTTTCATGAACAGTCAGGTTGGAATCTGGCCCGAGTAAAGTTCTTTGTTTTAATTATTAGCGCGCTTTGTAAAGTTCAAACAGTTGGATTTGAGAAGCTAGCAACCGCTTTTGATAGCCACGCCAGCACCAGCTCCTCCATTCGGCGAATACAGCGGTTTATGGCCAGCTACATGCTCGATACGGATTTGATAGCAAAGTTGATATTCAGGCTGTTACCACACAAGCCGCCTTTCCGTTTGGCCATGGACAGGACGAACTGGAAGTTTGGACAGCAGAATATCAACGTGCTGGTCCTTGCCGTTGTTTACCACGGGGTTGCATTCCCTTTGATGTTCAGCATGCTACCTAAGTTTGGCAACTCCAACACCGCAGAGCGAATAGCGCTGCTCGAGCGGTTCATTCGACTTTTTGGTATCCAAGCGCTGGACTGCCTGACGGCTGACCGGGAGTTTGTAGGCGAAAAATGGATGAAGTACCTAAACGGCAACAACATCCGTTACCACATTCGTATTCGCGAGAACTTCTGGGTGCTGCAACCGCACAACGGCAAGCTGGTCAAGGCAAGCTGGTTGTTTGCCGACTTGCCGTTCAATGGTTGTCGGGTGAACTGCCGGATCCTGTACCTGAACAACCAGCTCTGCTACCTCTCAGCCTCAAAGGGTAAGAACAAGGAAGGAAAGCCAGAGCTACAGGTTATTGCCTCCTTCAGTAAACCTGAAGAGGCCCTTGAGGTGTACAAGGAACGGTGGTAGATCGAAACAGCTTTTAGGGCGCTGAAAACAAGCGGCTTTAACGTGGAAGATACCCACTTGACGGATATTGAAAGAATCGAAAAACTCTTCGCGCTGGTCATTGTTGCTTTTACCTGGGCGTATTTGGTTGGGGTATATTTGCACACCTAACATTAAGCCAATTCCGATTAAAAAGCATGGAAAAATGGCTAAAAGTTTATTCAATCATGGACTAACCTACATCGCTTCGTCGTTGCTAAACGCTTTATTTCAGGACGATATAGGAATTTTTAGTTTTTTGTCATGTACTTATCCGTTAGATATCAAAAAAGTATATCAAGGCTAACGTTGATAACAGTATTTTTTCACTGTATTAGTCCGCCCTATTGGGTTCGTTTATTCAACAGTCAATAGGTTAATCGTATATAGATTTCCTTTCGGCAGTCTTATGGTAAAGTGATTGGAGCGAGTATTAAAGTTGATGTGACATATACTTATATGCCAAGTCATCCATAAAACCCTTCTAAAGCGTAGGTAATGGATGAAAAACTTTAGCCTTTCAAACATATTGCCACTAGATTAAACAATTGACATATTTTTACGTATAACTATCATAATAAGCAGGATGCTTACAGTAACATTTTATCCCATTGGTTGTTCTAGGAGGTTGATATAGAGCAAATAATTGAACTATAGACATAAAACGATATTTTGTTTATTATGTTAAAGCGTTTACTAATCGTGTGTTTATCTGGGTGAGTTTAAGTAAAAGATTAGAAGAGCGTTACAGTATCATCATACTTAACACCTCCCTAGTTTTGTTTCATAAATATGATTTATATTTGTAAATATTAAATGATACTCTTTGCTAGTGGAAAATGCACTGTACTTTCTGGTTTTACTGTAATGCGCGATTAGTACGATAATTTTTTGGGATGTTCATCTGCATATGACCAAGGTGAATCCCCACGTTTAATTATGGCAAATTTAAAAGTGTAAATGTTGTCTAATGAAAATAGATAGAATTCCATCACGGTTATTATACCTTACCACTATGGTGTCAATTATCATCCTTTGGGGGGGTATGTCAACGCTTAATGCTCAAACTACCATCAATGAGTATACTGTATGGGGTGCCCCGGAAGATGATCCTGTTCAGACATTTGTTCAGGAGCAGGGCGATAATTTGACAGTAAATGACACATTAGTAATTTACGGAAATTTGGAGTTAAAAAATGATGCAGACATAACCATTAATACAGGTGGAGTTTTGATTATTGTTGGCGATTTTGATGCAAAGAATAAAATAAATCTAGCTGTTGGTGGTGTAATTGTTGTTACTGGAAATTTTTCTAAGAACGGAAATCAAGGTGATATCATTGACGAAGGTGGAGATGTTTATCTATTTGATGATAATCCTGACTGGGGTGGAGATCTCCCAGATATTGATTATGGTGATGAGGATGACATTATAAATGACCCAATTATTGATATAATTGCTGACATCATAAATTCTGGCTGTTCATTAACTTTAGTATTAGATAATATAGTTGATGTATCAACCGCTGGAGGGAACGATGGGGCTATATACATAACAGTAACGGGCACAGTTACTAGCTATCTTTGGACAACAAGTAATGGTTCGGGTTTAGTTCCAAATGACCAAGATCAAACTGGGCTTTCTGAAGGAACTTATTCTGTGAGAGTACAGGGTAATACTTGTTCTGTTTTTGGAAGTTATATGGTCTCCGAAGCGTTATGTACCCCCCCCACCATAACCAGCACAACCTCTGGCTCAAGGTGTGGAGAAGGCAGCGTTACTCTCGAAGCAACATCTTCAGCAGGAACGATTAGTTGGTACGATATTGAAACCGGTGGATCGTCCCTAGGGACAGGAACAAGTTTTACTACTCCTTCAATATCTGCTACAACAACATACTATGTTGAAGCAACTGATGCTGGATGCACCACACCAAGTCGCACAGCGGTTGTAGCAACAGTAATCCCAGTGCCAACAGCAACTGTAACCCTAAGTCCTGCTGGACCTGAATGTGAGGGCACAGATATTACAGTTAATATTGCTTTTACTGGTGCAAATCCTTATGAATTCAAGATTAGAAGATACTTTGTGGATGAAACAAGCGCTGAAATAGAGCAAATAATCGACAATGCTGGAGCAGTATTTACCCATTCATCTGAGGATTCGTACAGCTATCAGTTTGATAATTTAACTTGGTATGACAATGGAGTAAGGCCAGCCGAGGCAACAGAGTACAATTATACACTAATCGAATTTATTGATTCCAATGGCTGTCCAGGTTCGATAACTCCAGCGACAATCGATGTCTGGAAAATCCCTGAAACAGGCCCGCAATACCATATTTCCAATACCTTTGGGGAGTAGCAATAACTAACATAGTATTAACATGATGGCTTGGGCAGTGTGCTCGAGCCATTATGTTTTTGCTTACTTGGCACCACCCTCTCCCAAATTTATGAAATCCAACAATATTATTATCAATATTTCCTCCATCCGTCAGCCTGTATGTTATTGCAATGAATTTGTAAATCCTTGTTTACCTATAGGCTGGGATAACAGAATTGTCAACTCTCAACTCTTCATTTATATTACAAATGCAAAATAAGGCCAATGGCCACTCTAGTCACGCTATAAACTCTAGCCACTCTATGAACTTTCTCCCCATTAAACTAATGATTACCTATCAACCCACGCCTAAATCTCCTCCCTATTTGATTTCTGATATTAAGCTCCTATATTAGCTTATTGGGGAACTAAAATAATGCTTGGCAGCAAATGGCTAGAATACTTGTAGTTGACGACGATTCGAGCTTCTGTATTATGCTTAAAACCTTTCTCAGCAAGAAAGGACATAGCGTATCGGAGGCATTCTCGGTAAGCGAGGCGCTAAAGCAATTCGCGGCCGATGAGTTTGATATTGTCCTTACCGATTACCGCCTGCCCGATGGTTCAGGCCTTGATATACTCAAAGAGGTGAAGGCTCAAAAGCCCGAGGCGGGAGTAATAATTATGACGGGGTATGCCGATATCCGTATGGCCGTTAAAACCATAAAGCTAGGGGCCTTCGACTACGTGGCCAAGCCTATAAACCCCGATGAGATAACGCTTACCATTCAAAACCTATTATCGCAAGGGCAAAAGGCAGAAGTTAAGGAAACCAAGCAAAGGCCCACGTCAAAAGAGAAAAATCCAGAGTTTATTCAGGGGCAAAGCGATAACGCCATCATGGTGAAGGAGCACGTTGAGCTGGTGGCGCCAACCAACCTATCGGTAATCATTCAGGGCGATAGCGGTACGGGTAAGGAGTATGTTGCCCGCCGCATACATACACAGAGCCATAGAAGCAGCAAACCATTTGTTGCAGTCGATTGCGGTGCGCTCTCGAAAGATTTGGCGCTGAGCGAGTTCTTTGGTCATATCAAGGGATCATTTACAGGAGCAATATCCGATAAAACTGGCCAGTTCGAGGTGGCCAACGGGGGCACCCTTTTCCTCGATGAGATTGGGAATCTTTCCTACGAGGTGCAGGTGAATCTTTTACGAGCCATTCAGGAACGCCGCATAAAGCCCATTGGCAGCAATCGTGAGGTTAAGGTTGATG
>DDWD01000085.1 GCA_002345825.1 Bacteroidales bacterium UBA2295 | reverse complement strand
GGCTCATGTTGGCCAGAAATGCCGATTTAAGCGTATCGCTTTCCTCTGCTTTGTCTTTGGCTATCTTATACTCAAGAGTCCTTTTCTCTACAATGGCCTCCAGATTCAGATTCTGCTCCTCTAGCTCTTCTGCCTGCTTTTCAATTTCAGCTTTCTGCATTTCAATCTGCTTGTTTTGATGTTCAATAGCCAGATTCTTTTCTTTAAGCAACCTGTTTGCTTTCCGTCGAATGGTATTAGATCTTGCCAGCAGCACAAGAACAATAACACCTAGAAATACAGTGGTGAGCGAAAGGTGAAGCCAACGTTTTTGACCAATAATTTGATTTTTCTGCTGAGTGAGTACCTTATTCTGGTCATCGATCTGATACTGCTGTTCTAGCATTTTCTTCCGTTGCTCAAGTAGTACGTTGTTCCTTTCTTCAATCTCGGCCTCTTGCCTTTCGAGCTTAAGGCGTTGTTCAGTTACCTCGGCCTGTTGTCCTGCAAGCATAAGGTGATTGTAGGCCAGCTTTTCTTGCTGATGAACAACTTCTTTTGATACAGAATCGATTAGGTGGCGCAGTTCCTGAAGCATCTGCTGTTGGTGATCAAGCTCAAATTGCTTTGCGGATATCTCCTCCAGCTGCTCATCAATTTTGGCAGTTTGCGATTCAATAGCTAGCTGCTGCTGTTCAATAGTTTTTTGAAACTCATCAACTTGCTCTTTGTATTGTTCGGCCTTTTTCCTCTCGCTTAGCAGCACCTCCTCCTGCTGCTCGTAGAGCTTGGCAACATCAACCCTGGATCCCCCGCGAATAAGGAGTTGGGGAGATACACTAAGCCCTTTGCCTTCTACATTAGCCCGGTTAAGCTCAAAAGAGATGCTCGTTTTGCCTTCATCGATGTAAATCAGGTTAATCATTACTCCCGACTGCAGATTGCTTTCCTCTGTAATTACTAGTACTGGTTCACTGGCAAAACGCTCAAGAATCCTCCCTTCAATTATTCTTTTAGATTTATCGATAAAAATTATGTGAGGTGTGGGCGAAAGGTTAAAATTTGCGTCGCTTTCGTAGTGCACGGCGGCTTGCTTACCTTTTATCTCTCTTTGCGAAAAAACTTGTTCGAACTGATCGCGGAGCTCCGTGTTATCGCTAATTAGTAGGATGTTGTACGTTTCAAATTCGTTCTCGTTAGGCCAGCTAATATTTAGAGCAAACTGGTATGTGAAAGCAGCCCTCAGGTTAGCATCAGTAATTTGCTGAGCCGATAATAGCTTACTAATTATAAGTAAAGAAACGATGAAAACTAATTTAACGATGCGCATCTATTTTCTAGGTCTGATTTGATTTTTGTATCGAAGGAATATGCTATTTCATTTCATCCAAATGTAGGAAAAAATATTAATACTTTTTTTAGTTACCTCTGAAACCACAGTTTGTGTGTAATGAGCTGCAAGTTAGAGCAAACCAGGACATAGCATACGGAGTAGTTTCCTATTGAATTAATAATATTGTCGTATTTTGGAGAAAATATAGTCAAATATCATATTGTAATGATAAATAATGCACTTTATTTGCGATTAAATCAACGCATATAGGCGGTCTGGTAAATCAAAATGTCATATATTAGTGCACAGTGAAATTTGTTTGTAAAAGCCCTTTTTGAATGTTACTAAATTATAGCAAACGTTACTTTTTTATTTGTGTTATCCTATTTGTGGGCAGTATAGGTATGGCTCAACAGCAAGATACATTAATGTTGTTGGACTACTCGCTTGACGATTTGATGAACATAACAATTGAGTCGGCGGCTAAGCGCTCCGAAAGTGTTGTTGATGTTCCAGCCAGTATCTTAATAATTACTCGACAGCAGATTGAGGATTATGGGTGGCAAAATCTTGAGGAGATTCTTAGCAATGTGCCAGGGATGTACCACATAAATGATTACCTGTGGTTCGGAGCCGATAACTTTGGCATTAGGGGGTTTTTTACCTCGGGATCGTTTAGCACAATGGTTATTATGGTAAATGGCGTAACGCAGCGTGAAGATTGGTACAACTCATTTCCCCTGTCAAAAATTAATGTGGCTGTAGAGGCGATTGATCGTATTGAAGTGATTCGAGGGCCAATGTCGGTGGTGTACGGCAGCAATGCATTCCTTGGCGCTATCAATATTGTTACTAACCGAACTGATGAGAAATCGCTAGCCTCCTTAGCCCTTGGCAGCAATGGTAATTACAGGGCTTTTGGTAAAGTGTCGGGTATGTCCGATAGGTTTGAATATAGTGTCAACCTATCGGGATATGGATCGAACGGGATTAGGGAGCCCTACAGCAAAATGACAGATTTTGTAAATGCTGACTGGGGCTTACCTCAAAATCCTACAAGTGAAGGGCAACTCGAGTATCACAGAGTTTTTATAGATGCATGGTTTAGCTTCGATAATTTTTACTTTGGATTCCTTCAGTCGCATTCAAAGCGTGGTGTTATTGACTACTACCCAGGCTACAACGATGGGCACGTTGCTCATATTCAGTCTACCAGCTCGGTATTTGGTTACCGAAAAGAGTTTGGTAAAAATAACGAGGTATCGGCAGAGATTGGTTACAACTCTTTCCGTAACCTGCTCGATTACAAGCATAACTCAGATACTACGGCTTATGGTTTTAACGATATCTTTTCAGACGCCGTGGATGTTGACCTGAATGCTAATTTAAATCCAACTACTAAATGGAACCTAACCCTTGGGGCGCTATATCGCAGGATTGAACGCGCCAAGCTGGTGGTTGATGCTCCTAACCTAAGCATTGATTACGTAAACCTTGATGCAGGCCTTGCGCGCAATCATAGCATACAGACCTGGGCAACATATTTTCAGACCAGCTATGCGTTATCCGAAAAATTTAGGGTTCTTGCTGGAGCTCGCGTTGAGCAAACCCCAGGGTACACCATTAGCTACGCTGTTCGATTCGATCCTACAAATACTTACGACTATTTATTTCGCGAGGGCGAATACCGATATGGCCAACCATACTTTATTCCCCGTGCGGCCCTGCTTTACCAAGTGAATGATAAGCATCATCTTAAGCTTATGTATGGCCGAGCTATTAAGCAAGCATCCATAGGCGAGAATATGGACGTTGTTAGATACCCCGAAAGGGAGCAGCTCCGGCCAGCCATTATGCAAACTTTTGAGCTGAACTATTACGGACTTTATTCTCAGCATGCCATTTTTAACGTAAGCATCTTTCAAAATTTTGCCAACAACCTTATATCACGCACCAATCAGATGGAAAATGGGGCGATGAGGCTCTACAATACAAATTCAGGGGAGTTAAGTACACTTGGATTAGAAACCTCGATACAGCTTAAGCCAAATCAACGCCTTTGCTCTACTGTAAGCTTAGTGTTGCAGCAATCTAAGAATATGCAGGAGGGATACGAGGACATTGCGTTGGAGTATGCGCCCACCTTTTTAGCATATGGAACCTTCTCGTATAGAGCTTACAAGAACTTCTCTGTTGGCTTTTCGGGTTACTATGTGGGCTCTATGGAGACATACTGGCACCCCGATACTCGAGATGCAAACAATCCTGCCGACAACCGTGATCCGGCTCAACTGATTGCTGATGGAGCCAGAATTGGTGAAGCATCACCTGGGTATTTTCTGATGAATGCCAACCTGCGGTTAAATGAGGTATTCCACCAGAATATTTTTTGCTCAATGTATATCCACAATCTTTTAAACACCGAGGTTCGGTATCCAACCACCCGCAGCAACGATATTTTTGAGAAGGGAACTTTAGGATACAATCGCTACATAATGCTGAACTTTGGGGTAAGGTTTTAGGGGGCTGTTTAGTGTTTACAGTCAACAATAATAATTCAGTTTTAGCCCATCCCCTTTGCTAAGATGCTTTTTTTGCGATTAAAAGATTTCTCAACACAGAGGCTCTTGGTGAATTTTGAATATTGAATATCGAATGTAGAATGATGAAGGCGGAGCGATGAGTGGGCTTTGGTTTTGTTCAATCACCTAAGCGTTTCGTTACAAATTGAATTGCAGAGATGCGACGTAGTTGTAACTGAACGATGTGCCCTCAGTGGGCGCTAATAGCGATGGTTTAATCGTTTTTTCGAGAAACAGCACCCTAGGTGAATATTGAATATCGAATGTTGAATGATGAAGGTGCGGCGATGAGTGGGCTTTGGTTTTTATTCAATCACCTTTGCGTATTAGCGCTTATGCTGCCCTGTTTGCTGACTAGGCAGGTTTGTGTTTGCATTATAGTACAAAATCAAGCATCTAAACTAAGGTTTAAACAAAAAAAGAGTGACAAATATTCCTTGCCACTCTTTTTTCAGGTCTTCTTAACCACTTATCGTTGTATGGCTAGGCGAACGGTAATCCATTCATCGCCCGACAAAACTCTAATTATATATACTCCCGATGCAAACGGGGTTACATCAATCCTGTGAGTGAACGATTGGTTTTGCTCCGTGGTGTGCGAGTATACTTTTTGTCCGCTGGGCGAAACGAGTTCAATTATGAATTTGGCTCGAACTTCGGCCTCAACGCTAACCGAAATCCACTGGTCGGCAGGATTTGGAAATACCGATACCACAGTGTTGGTGCCTGGAATTACCTGAACCGATGTGACGGTGAGTGTAATCGTATCAGATGCTTCACAGCCATAATCATTGGTAACCGTTAGCCAGTATTCGCCCGGGTTATCAACAGTTATCGACGATGTGGTCTCGTCGGTGCTCCACAGGTAGTCAACATTACTGATTCCCGATTCGATGGTGTACGGGAAGGTCACATCTAGATCATCGCCAAGGTCTAAATCAGGTGTGGGGTTAATGGTTAAGTTAAGTTCCGTTTTTTTACCAACACGTTCATTAAAGTCGATCCAAGTCGATAGTTTGTGAGTTCCATCTTCAGCATCAAATTTCTCGGCGAAGGTATAGTTGATGGTTTGATTGTGCTCCAATGCTTGGTCGAGAGTTATTGTTTCCGAAACGGTTTCCTCATCGCTTAATCGATAGTTGGCAGTTAACTCAGTTCCAGCCTCGATGGTTTGGTTGCGTTGATTCTCAATGGTGATTTCAACGGTTAGCTCATCGTCTTCACACGCTTGGGCTGAAGGCGAGATGATATTAGCCACGTAAATGCGCGATGAGTAGTCGAATGTTAGATTAATCTCATCGTAACCTTCGCATCCATACTGGTTGGTTACTGTAACCGAGTATGTGCCTGTTTCGGCAGCTGTTAGCGTTTGGCTGGTAGACCCATCTTGCCATAGGTATGAGGCCAATCCTTCGCCCGCATCAAGGGTTACGGGATTGTAGGCTACGAAATCATCTCCTAAATCAACCTCAGGATTGGGATAATGCTCAACGGTAGTCGTGAGCGCATTATTATCGCTGTTCTTATCCAAGGGATGGCTAACATTTGCCGTAAGTTCGTACGACTTGACTTCGGATAGGTCCAACTCAGCGTTTAGCGTTATGCTTCCTTTACCACCGGGTTCAATTCGTTCGGTTAGCGTATAGTCTCTCGATTCAACATCCTGACCCATTACTTTAAAGGTAATAGGCAATAAATCATTAACCCTAAGTGTATCGGTTCCAAGATTCGAGATGTCAATGCTTATTGGCTCTGTAGATGTTAGCTCGCAGCCAGATGTGGGCGCTGTTATGCCCGTTACGGAGTAATCCGCTACCAGTAGGGTGATATGAATTTCATCGTACCCTTCACATCCATTTATATCCTCCACCGTCACGCTATACTCACCTGTTTCAGTAACGGTTAGGGTTTGTTCAGTTGAACTGTCATTCCATAGATACGAAATGAAACCTGCACCAGCATCAAGCACAACAGGGTCGTAGGTAATTAAATCCTCGCCAAGGTCAACCTCTAGGTCGGGATAGTGCTCTATTGTTGTAGATGCCGAGTAGGTACAATTATTTATATCGGTATATGTATAGGTTATTGTGTGAGAACCAACCCCCGCAAGTGATGGGTTGAAAACCCCATCGCTTACTCCGATGCCGCTGTAAATACCCCCCTCTGGAGATCCTCCGGTTAGTGTAAAAGGTTCGGCATTGAAGCATAATGGCTCAATTGCTGAAAGGGTAACCGTGGTTGGCTCAAAAACCTCAATATCGGCTGTTGTAGAGTTTTTGCAGCCGTTGCCATCGGTATAGGTATAGGCTATGGTGTGCAAGCCAGCTCCCGCATGTACAGGGTTAAATTGGCCATCGATTACCCCGGGGCCACTGTAGACCCCATTCATAGGTGACCCTCCAGTTAATGTAAGGGGATCTGCGTTGAAACAAATTGGTTCAAAACTGCTATGTGTAACCGTGGGTAGATCAACAACTGTTATTTCAGATAGGGCTGTATTGCTACAGCCGTATTCATCGGTATACTCGTAGGTAATGGTATGCGTTCCAATATCTGCTATGGCTGGGTCGAAGAAACCATCACTAACTCCAATGCCACTGTATGTTCCTCCCTCGGGTGATCCACCTGAGAGCTCTAGTGATTCTGCATCTATGCAAATATCACTAAACTCACCAAGCGTAACCTCAGGTAGAGGGGAAACCGTTAAGTCGCTTGTTGCAGAATTCACACAGCCATTGCCATCGATATAGGTATAGGTGATGGTATGAGTGCCAACTCCAGCAGCAGATGGGTCGAAAATATTGTCGGTAACCCCATCACCGCTATATACTCCACCTGAAGGTTCTCCTCCCATTAAAGCGAATGGTTCGGTAACCAGACAAACAGTGCTAAGCTCATCGAATGTTACAGGGGTGAGCGCATAAACCTCAATATTTTTGCTGTCGGAGTTTGTACAACCATTTTCATCAGTATAAGTGTAAGTTATGGAGTGTAGTCCTCCCTCAGCAACGGTTGGATAGAAGGTTCCATCGGTAATTCCTGTACCCGTATAGGTTCCACCTTCGGGAGAACCATTGGTTAGTTCAATTGGATCTGCGTTTTCGCAAATTGCATCGAATGCTTCAAGGGTTACTTCGGGCAGCGGCAGAACGTTAACGGCTATACTCTTTGATGTTGTGCAACCGTGTACATCCTCTGTGTAGGTATAAGTTATTACATTGATCCCTGCACCGGCAATGTCGGGATGGAAATAATCCTCAACAACACCCAATCCTGAATAAACTCCTCCCGTTGGATTACCTCCTGTGAGTTCAATAGGATCGTTGTTCAGACAGAATGTGTTAGGATCTAACTCGTCATGAGTGACCGTAGGGTTACCCCAAATTTCTACACTCTTGGTTACCCCATTATTTGTAGCGTTTTGGTCTAACACGTGATAGGTTTCAGCGCGAATTGCGTAGGTATCTGGAGTGCTGAGGTTTATTTTTCGTGTGAAGGTGTAATCTAGGGCATCACCAGGATAGAACTCCTCAAGAATTATATACTCCTCTGTTGCCTGGTGAACTCCTTTAAGGTAGAGTTTTAGTTCAATGGTGTCATCCTCATAAAGAGTGTCTGTTCCATGATTCATAAAGGTAACTGTTACAGATTCGGCACTTGAGAGCGAACAGCCAGAGTTGGGCGTATTCACACTTGTTACTCCGTAATCAGGGGTTAGCGAGATGATGTTGATTTCGTCGTAAGCCTGACAGCCATTCGCGTTTGTAACTGTGACAGAATAATTGCCTGTTTCGGTAACATCAAGAGTTTGTTCTGTTGAGGCGTCATTCCATAGGTAGGTTAAACCGGGACCAGCATCCAAAGTAATTAATCCAGTTCTAACCACAGTGTCTTGACCAAGATAAACCAACGGTAACTCAAATATCTCAAATGATTTGGCTATGGTGTCGTTGCTTGTGTCGAAATCACCATTATATATACCGTAGGCAGTTATCTCATAGGTATTGGCAATGCTTAAATCAACCTTTTGCGTAAAGCTAAAGTCGAAATGCTCACCTGGCTCAAGATCACTTGTAAGAGTGTGAGTTTGCTCAACGGCTGGTTTTGAGTTGATTCTGTAGCCAAATTTCACCTCGCTATTGGTTTCAAGAATATCATTGCCAAAGTTTTTAAATCTAACCGAGATGGTTTTAAGTTCGCTCTCGCTACAACTGGTAACTGGGTTAAGTATGCTGCTAACCCCATAATCGTGACGGAGGAACGTTACGTTCACCTCATCATCGTCGGAGCACATCCCGCCATTGGTAGCAGTTACGGAGTAAAGTCCATCCGTATCAACCGTAATAGTTTTAGTTGTTTCATCGGTTGACCAGAGGTAGGCGTCTGCAGTTCCATCTGCATCAAGCAGGTAATCCATTTCACGAGTAAATATATCACCGCCCAAATCAACCACAGGATACCCGTAAGTGCTTATGTTGTGAATAAGCAGATCATCTTCCTCCTTTGGGTCACCATCATAGGTTGCAAAGAACTCGAAGGTGTAATCGCCAACGGCAGATATGTCGACCGAGTTGGAGAAGTTGGTTTGGAAACTCTCATTAGGGGCCAAGGTGCCAAGCAACTGAAAGGTATTAGATTCAATTAATGTACCATCTAATTTATAGCCATAAGTTACCTCAACCCCTGCCGAAACGCTCTCGGTACCAAGGTTTTGAACATTGAATATTGGGGTTGTGGTAGAAGAGTGTTCACAATCGCTCAAGGGGCTCACCACCTCACCAACGCCAATGCTAGTAAATTGGAGGTCTATAAATACCTCATCAGAATCTGGACATCCATTGGAGTCGTAAACCGTAACCTTAACCGTTCCGGTAGTGTCCATTACAAAGGTTTGTTCAGTTGAACTATCATTCTCCCAAAGGTAACTTTCCCAGCCCGCACCTGCATCCATTGTGTAGCTAATTCCAGAGTAGGTTATGGTGCCATCTATAATGTTAGGGTCGGTAAAAGTGAACGTTGGGTATCCCCAAACCGTAATGGTTTTATCTAGTAAATCGTTGGTGTCATCGTTGTCATTCTCAATGGTTGCCCAGGCCTTTCGCTCATATGTTGTTTCGGCGCTCATATCCCTTTCGGCACTGGTAAAGGTGTACAGGATAGAGTCGCCTGGAAGCACAGTTTGATCTATTTCCCAATTAATGCCCTCAACTTTTGCTTCGGCATCAATTTGGTAGTCAAGAGTAATGGTGTAGCCCGATTTTAGCGTATCGGTACCAAAGTTGGTTACCCAAACGGAGAATGGCGTTTCGGTGGATAACTCGCAGGCTGAGTTTGGACTTTCGAACCATGAAACACCCACATCCGCAATTAGTCTGTGTACGGTAATGCTGTCAACCGATACACAAGAAAGATCATTCTCTAATTCTACCCAAAACTGACCACCATTTACTGTTGGTACAGCATAAATATCGCTTTCGCTAAGATTTGGTTCCTCTAGTTCCCTATTATCAAACCATTTGTAACTGATTCCGGCCAAATCGCTGGTTGCAACCAGTTCAACTGTATCGGGTAGAACCGTGTAGATATCGGGTCCAAGCTCAATGTAGGGTTTTTGTACCGTGATTTCTACAGATGAAGTGTCGTTGGATACTTCGCCAAAGAATACTGGATCAACCTCACCAAGAGTGAATGCCGAAATGGTGTAATCGCCGGGAACGGAAAGGTTGAATTTTGAGGTAAATGTGTAGTCTAACGTATTTCCAACCAAAAGTTCTTCGGTAAGGGTTATCTCTTCCTCAACATTGTCATTTACACCAGGATAGTCACCGTCGTAGGCTATATCAATACCCACGGTGATTTTTTCGCCAATGGGAAGATTTTTAATGCCAATATTCTCTATTCGAACGGTAATCTCTTCTTCTTCACTCTTTTCGCAAGCCGATGCTAAATTTAGAATTTGACTTACCCCAAGGTCGTAGGGAGCCTCATAAATTTTCACATCATCAATGGCCACCCCATCAAAATCGTTGTTATGCTTATCGCTTAGGAAAGCGAATCGGAATTTTACACCCGAAACACCAATTAGTTCATCGGGTATAAGCTGCTTGGCGGTTATCCAGCCACCAGTGCTGCCGCTCCATCCATCCAGCTCCAACGATGAAACTACATTATCATTATACCAGTTCCAGTAATCGTTGTATGCTGAGGTTGAATTGAAGTGCTCCCAGATTTCGCCCCCGTCAATACTGTAAAGTAGGGTGAGTCCATCCACATCATCCTCGGTTTCAATCCAAAGTTTGGCCTCAAATATTGGCTTTACACTTTCCGAAAGATCGAAGCAGGGGCTCTCGAGGTAAGCAATTGACGGTGTAACCGGTTTTCCAGTTACTTTAAAATTATCGATATTCCATCCCAACTCAACATCACCCTCGGCTGAGGTTTCTGTAATTGAGAATCTGAATAGCATTTGGGTTGAGTTGGCAAAATCGTTGGGAATGGAATAGGATCTTAGGTTGTAGTCGTCTTCAAGAGTTGCAACGCCATTGTTCTCCCAAAGTGTTACCCATGTGTCACCATTATCTGGACTAAATTCAAATTTAGCATTGTCATCTTGCATTATTCTGAGATGACGATAAAATGATACTTCAACATCGTTGTGGTTTGAGATATCAATGGGTGGTGAGGTGGCTGTATAGGCTGTAGCAGGGGTGATGCCATTTTCATAGTAATACTCCTTTTCTCCCTGAGCTGAAAGGTCAGTGCCAATATAGTAGGTGCCTTCATAGGGATAAGTTGGAAATTCTTGATTTCCACGCTCAAATTCATCTACGAAAGCCCATCCCATATCGGTTTCAAAATCGTCAAAGAATATATTTTCGGATGAACCAGTTATTGCTTGTTTGTAGGTTTGGGTTAAAAGTGTTGTCCAGCTTTTAGTGCCTGAGGATGCATTGTTAATAATGTCTTTAGCAGGTGTTCCATACTGCCATAAATTGGCACCAAAGGCTCTCCAATACCCATCATTCTCTTCAAGTTCAGTTAAATAGTAAGGTTCGTATGTTGGTATAACATAGAAACTGGTTGTAAGCTGATTGTTTCCTGATTCCTGATCACCAGATAGCTGGGTGCGTGCTCTTACATCGGAGCGTAATCCTGGTGTGGAAAGATTGATTGTATTTGGGAAAGTAAATTCAATGGTATCTCCCACTGGGATTGGGTTTGTAACATTGGCAGTTACCCATGTAATACCACCATTTAGCGAGTAACTAACGGGGAACTCACCTGTTATGTCTTCACCCCCAAGGTTGGCAACTTTTATGGTAACATCTTCCGTTTCGGTTAGCCCACATCCGCTAACCGGGCCAACCCATTCGGTTACGCTGGCATCTTTTGCAATAAATTCACCGGTAATGATAACATCGTCGATATTCCAGCCTGAATAATTACCAGTTGGGGCGGTTGGCCCCAGTCTATATCTTAATCGAAAGTTATCTGTTCTTTCAAGTGAAGAGGGAATACTATAATTTAACTTTGACCATACGTCTTCAACTATCAAATTTGAGTTTAGCCAAACTGTGGTCCAGGAAGTTCCACCATCTTTACTCGCTTCAATTGCAGCCTTGTCTTGCCAGTCAACATTTAGATGTCTTTGGAATAGAAGTTTTATATTTTTGTAGTAAAATAAATCTACTGTAGGGCTAATGGCCTTGTCGGCGGTTTCTAGTGTTAGATTGGGTTCGTATTTACCAGGATTAGAGCCTATGCCAGTTTCTCCATCAAGATCTGTACCCAATATTTTTGAGCCACTAAAGGGATTGGCTACGTTAGGATTTCCTGGCGTTCCACCAATGGCCAGTGGTTCTGTAACTTGAAACTCGCCGGTAAGTGTCCAGTTATGGGTTTCCTCAAAGTCTTCGAAGTAAACCGTTTGATTTATGGTTCTTCTACCTGGAGGCGATTGGCTACTTGGTGGGTAAAGGGTATCGTTTAGGAGAAACGACTCAGCCTCAAGCATAGCATCCAGATAATTGCCATGGGTGGCATCATCCTTTACATCGTAGGTTACCCAAATGTATGAGTCGCCAGAGGGAAAGGAGTAGTTAATACCCTCAAAATTTGCGTATCCACCAACAATGTCAGCTGGGCTACCCAGTGGTGTTGACTGGTTAAAGGTTTGGCTGGTTGTGTAGTATAGTTTAACGCCCTCATTTTTAACATCATCGTCAGCAGTGTTAAGCGATTTAACTGATAGACTCTCCAGTATTGGATCACCGGTATTTCCATAAACTTTAACACCAACCCTTAGGATTGGAACATTATTTGATCCTGTGGGAACGAAAGTTAAGCTGGGATGATCAACATTTATTTTTGTTACATATCTTGGAAGAACACCCTTTTCCTCAACAAAAACTTCATCAATACAAACTCCAAAACCCCATCTACTGTGTCCCTCAAAAGCAATGTAGTACGTTGATGTTGGGTTTGGAAGGTTTATCTTCACTTGAGTCCAAGCCTCAATTGGGTCTTCAAATGCAGTTAAAAGCACCCAATCTTCTGAAAATGCAGTTTTGTAGTATACTCTTAAAATGTCCCAATTAGGTTCATCGTTATAATTCCAAGTCATTTGGGCGAGCCAAAAATTTAGTTCAGGTTTAACAGCATCCTCCAAATTGATAGCGGGAGAAACTAACATTGTTTTCTCATTGTTTGTACCCTGTGTTTGAAAAAATGCGTTGTAAGTTCCGCTATAGGCCGACGAGGGATTTCGAGCGATATCATTTTCTTCAGGTGGAAGCGTATTGTTTGTGTCGTTTGGATTTAGTCCACCATTCCTATAACGCCAAAGGATACTCCCGCTAACATACTCATTGGTCCAGCCCTCAGGTTTTAGGCCAGTTTCAAATCCTTGGTATAGAAAAACCTGCGATTGAACTGTATCTACTAGCCCAACCAGTAGCATTGGGATTAGGAATGAAATAAGCTTTAGAGTTTTCATAACTTTATATTAAGGAATGAAGTTTTTAAGAAACGTAACAAATACTTTTAAGAGGCGATAGATGCTACAGCAGTACCAGAATCAATAATAACCTTACCATTACTCCAGAACGCTTGTTATTGCTTTCCTACCCTAACTGAAAGGCAAATAGGATCAAAAAATTTAGCTAAACATTACAACTCCTTTGGCTAGCTGCTACTAGGTAGAGCCGATTAAGCAAGCTGTAAAGAATAAAAGCAACAGCCAACTTCGTCTTGTCCAAAAAAAGATGAAGAGACACGCAATGACGGTGCTTTTATGCCATTGGGGATAATTACAATAAAAGAACAACCCGAAATAATAGCAAGTTTTATGCTTTAAAACTCTCTATAAGCCAGTGCGTTAAGATCGTTATCGCCCAGTTAATTATATTAAAACATTAAATCTTTACATCTATTGGGTATACGAAATAAAACTAACATCAGTTTTATTTTGGCAGGTAAATAATAACTATAAAAAGCTAATCCGTGCCAAACCATTCAATCTAAATCAAAATTACACACTTTTTTGTTAAAACGCATATCTTTTATGACTAAATGCACGTATGAGGTGATAAAATACTATATTTGTTTAGCATTTCAAACTTATGAGTTATAGCATATCCATACCACGATACCTACCCAAATGCATTGTTAGGGTTTTTGTTGGCGCCGTTGTACTACTGTCAACGCTAAATAGTTCCTTTGCCCAAACCGATACCGAATTCTGGTTTGTAGTTCCGGAAATAACAATAAGTCATAATAATCCAGGGGGTAGGCCAGCATACTTTAGATTTTCAACCGGTGAATTCGAGGCTACCATAACTATAAGTATGCCTGCAAATGAGTATCATGCTTTACTAAATCCAACAGGTTTTGTGCCTATAACTTTTAATATGCCGGCCAATTCAATGTACACTGAAGATGTTTCAGATTTAATTGCACAGCAGATTGCTGGCACTTGGACTGATATGGATTTAATGGAGAATAAGCCGCTAACAGCTGATGGTATTAATAAGTTTGGACTTAAAATCGTTTCTAACAATCCGGTAACTTGCTATTTTGAATCAGGAAATACTAACAATAAAGATCTTTATAGTTTAAAGGGCAAAAATGCTCTTGGCACCGAGTTTTTTACCCCATTCCAAACCTGGTCCTACAACAGTTCAAGAACTCAGCCAGCATATTCTGCAATTGATGTTGTTGCAACAGAGGATGGAACCTCAATAACATTTGAATTACAGCCAGGTATAGCAGCAAGTTACGGCGGGCCTGGCGGGGCAATGACAAATATTGCTCCTGGTGGCACGCATACTATTATTCTGAATCAAGGAGAAACATTCTCTCTCTTTCCCATTGGGAAAAGTAGAAATCCAGCCGATAGGCTGGTAGGTACAAGGGTTACATCTACTAAACCCATTGCAGTTACCATAAAGGACGATTCTGTATACCATAATACAACCTCCACAGGGACTGGGCCAAATGATCAGTATGGTGACCAGCTTGTACCCACTTCAATTATTGGGTTGGAGTATGCCATTATTAACACAGGACTTACAAATCCGCGCGATGATGTTTATGTTCTTGCTACGCAGGACGGTACCACCGTTAATATTGACGGAACTGATTACTCATTAGATGCTGGAGAACAAGAGTTTGTTAGGTTTTCGGCAGCCTATGGCACTAAACCTTTTATTAGGGTTATTTCAGATAAGCCTGTGTATGTTTTGCATATTGGAGGTGCTGCTGGTCAGGAGATTGGAGGTGCAATTCTACCTCCAATAGATCAATGTACTGGAAATACTGAAGTGTTTTTTAATAGGAGTTTTGACCAGCCCTTTTACATTATTCTAATGGTTAGAAAGGATGCTAAGAACAATTTTAAACGCTTTGTAAATGGAACAGAACAGGCCATGCCTGCTATAACTTGGCATGATTTACCAAATCCTTCTGAGTGGAGTGTCACTAAGATAGACGCTACTAGTGAAACCGATTATCCTGTAGATGCAAGTCTCAAATTTACTAATTCGGAGAATATTTTCCATCTTGGTATAGTAAATGGGAACTCTTCGGGTGGTGGATGTTTCTATGGCTATTTTTCAGACTTTAATGTATTGGAGGCTAATGGCGTTGTGGCTGGTACTGGTTCTCAATTCATTAGGTCTTGTTATGGAACTGAAGTACAGCTTTATGCAACTGGTGGTTTGGAGTACAAGTGGTATGAGGGCACAGGTTTCGACCCGGCCGTAACATTAAATAATGATACAATTTATAACCCATTTGCTAATCCAGAATCTAATACGGTATATAATGTAGTGGTTTCGGGTCTTTGCAATATGAAAGATACTGCTCAAATCAATGTTCAGGTGTCTGAAAAGATTGTGGCTAATTTCACTACTGATATTGTTGCCGGTTGTGCGCCACTTGAGGTTACATTTACTGATAATTCCATTGGCGTTTACTCTTGGCAGTATGATATGGGTGATGGTACTCCTTACTATACTTGGGATAAATCTGGCACAAACCCACCACCTAGTCCATTTAATTTTACTCATACTTTTGATAATACAACTGATCAGCCTGTGGAGTACACCATTACCCTCTTAGCTAAACGTCTTGATGGCTGTAACGATATATATACCAAGCGTATAGTTGTTTACCCTCGTATTGAGGCAGATTATGGGCAGACCATTGTTGGTGCTAACTGCGACAATCCCCGTGAGGTACAGTTTACCAACAACTCCTCAACCTATACCAACGATGATTACTACTGGGATTTTGGCGATGGGTTTAACCGTGTGTCCGATGTACATAACGAGGTTTTTACCCATAATTTTACTAATACCCTGAGCTCGTCTCAAACCTTCGATATTCAAATGGTGGCGGTTTCGCCGTTTGCCTGCCGCGATACGGTTACTTCACAGGTAACTGTTACATCAGCCTTTGAGCCCAGCTTCGCTGTTGATATTACAAGTGGTTGCTCACCGCTGGATGTGCAGGTAAACAACACATCAACAGGCGATTTGCAAACCTATAGTTGGACACTTAGCCCTAACCCAGACGCATTGGTGCTGCCCAGCGACGGCAGTAATTTCCCGTTGCAGCTAACCAATACTACCAATGCACCTGTTGATTACGAGCTAAGTTTAACCGTTACCAATACCGATGGTTGCTCCAAAACAACCCCTGTACAAACCATTACTGTTAATCCCGAAGTTAACCCCGGTTTTACTATGCCTGCCGAGGTTTGTAATGCAACATCTGTGAGTTTCACAAATACCACTACCCCATCAACTACGCCTATGTCCACATTTTCTTGGGATTTTGGCGATGGGGCAGGTTCTAGCTTGGCTAATCCTAATCATACCTATAATAATATAAGTGCTAATGCTACAGGTTACATTCCTAATACTTATACAGTTGAATTAACTGTAACAAATCCCTGGGGGTGTTCTAGTTCGGTTAGCCAGAATATTACTGTGGGATCGCTGGTGCAGGCCGATTTTACCCTCTTGCCTGGCGAGGGCTGCTCTCCTTTAGAAGTGGTTTTTGATAACAACTCGTTGGGTAATATCAGTTCTGATGATCACCTTTGGGTATTTGGGGATGGTTCGCTCAATTCAAACGTAGTTAATCCTGGCAATAAAATATACACTAACGATACTGATGCACCCATAAAAAGAACCGTTACCTATACCCGAACCAATAGTCAGGGCTGTGCTAGCTCTTTATCAAAGGATATTAAAATTTTCCCCAAGGTTAATGTGGATTTTACGCCAACCAATATTACCATTTGCGATTCTGTTCAGGTCGATTTTGCTGCAACAGTTACACCTGCACTACCCAATATGATTCATAGCTGGAGCTTTGGCGATGGATCATCGGGACTGGGAACAACACCATCGCATATCTATCGTAATCTGAACGATACCGAGGAAGATTATACCGTTACCCTTGTGTCAACAAGCGAGTACGCTTGTAATGATATTGAAACTACAACCATAAAGGTTAGTCCCTACATTAAAGCATTGTTTAGCGTTGATAAGGATGAGATATGCTCAGGCGAGAGTATCACCTTTACATATAATCGTATGCCCAGCATACTGAACTACACTTTCGAGTTTGATGGTTACACCGATAATGCTTGGCCAGGCGATGGTGCTGCCAATGGTTCTTTTACTAAGACTTTTACCAATAATTCTGGTACTCCTATGCCAATTACCGTTAGGCTAACGGTTAGCAATGGCAATGGTGGCTGCGATAAGGTGTATGAAATCCCCATAGTAGTTAACCCTGCCATAACACCTGGCTTTACTTGGAGCGACAATGGCAATGCGCTGGGCTGCGAACCGCTCAATGTATCATTTACCAATACCACTGTTTACAACGGTGGAGGAGCCTTTAATGGTACATACAGTTGGAACTTTGGCGATGGTACCTCATCGGCCGAAGCTTCGCCAAGCCATACATTCAGCAATAATAATCCATTGGCTACTGCAACCTATACCGTGACCCTAACCGTTACCTCGGAGCATGGTTGTGTGGCTACTGCACCCACACAGGATATTATCGTGCAGCCTAGGCTAACCGCAGGGTTTACTTTCGATCAGTCATCTAATTGCACCCCATTTGACGTTACATTTAACCCAGGTAGCAGCGTGGGGGCAACGCAGTATCATTGGTCGTACGATGGGGCAATTTCTAATGAGACTCTTTCTACAAATGCTCCATTTACCAGAACCTTTACCAGTACTGATCCCAATAGTAGTGAGTGGTACGATATAACCCTAACCGTTGAAAATGATGCTGGATGTACCGATGCCCTTACACGCACCATTGAGGTTTTCCCAGAGGTAATTGCCGATTTTACCAATATTGCAGCAACCCCCATAGATGGTTGTGCCGACCATACCGTTACTTTTTCAAACCAATCAACAGGAGGCAGTTTGACGTTTGTATGGGATTTTGGCGATGGTTTAACATACACCAACACAAATATAGCCGAGGAGGTTACTCACACCTTTACTAATAACGGAACCACCGATATTCCCTATACTGTTCGGTTAACTGCCATAAACCCAAATGGTTGCTCGACCTATAGAGAGTTACCTGTAACAGTACACCCAAAGGTTGAGGCCAACTTTAGCATCGCCAGCATTGCCAGCTGCGTAAGCGCAACCAACCCATTTGAGCTGGATGTTAGCGCCCCAGCCATTGCCAATATTAGCTATTCGTGGGATTTTAATGGTGAAACTCGTACTGGCACCAATCCAGTATTCTCTCAAATTACACAGAACAGAACCGGGACAGATGATTACTACAATATAGTATTAACCGCAACGGGTTTGGGTGGATGCTCCGATACCAAAACGGAAACGGTTACCATCTA
>DDWD01000077.1 GCA_002345825.1 Bacteroidales bacterium UBA2295 | reverse complement strand
TTTAGTTTTCTTACAGCCATTTTAATTAAATGTTGCTAAAAAAGTCAATCTGTTCTCCTTCATTCAACGTTACAATAGCTTTTTTATAGCTAGCGGTTTTACCAGCAAGTACACCAGTACGTGTGTAGCGCGATTTGCGCTTGCCGCCGTAACGCATTGTATTCACATCCTTTACAGTTACTCCATAAAGTTCTTCAACAGCCTTTTTAACCTCTAAGCGGTTGGCAGTATTCTCAACGAGAAAACCATAACGGTTTAACTTCTCGCTAAGCCTCTCCATCTTTTCGGTTACCACAGGCCTTATAATAATATTCATGGCTACAGGGATTATGCTATTTTAAACATCTTGTTCAAAACATCAATTGAACTCTCAACCAGAACCAAGGTGCCCGCATTCATAATTTCGTAAGTATTTATGCTTGAAGCGGATACTACTTTTTGTTTCTGTAAATTTCTGGACGACAAATATATATTATTATTTGATTCGCCCATAACAAATACCGACTTTTTGTCGGATAAGTTGAGATTCTTGCAGATGTTTACAAATTCCTTGGTTTTGGGCTGATCAAAGTTAAAATCTTCCAAAACTAGGATAGAGTTCTGTTTCATTTTGTAAGAAAGCGCACTCTTACGGGCCACCTGCTTCAGCTTTTTATTCAGCTTGAAGCTGTAATCGCGGGGTACGGGACCAAATACTCGGCCTCCTCCACGGAATAGTGGCGACTTAATAGAGCCTGCCCTGGCAGTACCAGTGCCCTTTTGGCGCTTAATCTTCTTAGTGCTACCGGCCACCTCGTTACGCTCCTTCGACTTGTGCGTTCCTTGCCTTTGGTTGGCTAAGTACTGCTTCACATCGAGGTAGATGGCGTGATCGTTAGGTTGGATACCAAAAATTTGATCATTGAGTTCAACTTTTCGCCCGGTATCCTGTCCTGTTGTATTAAGTACGTTGATTTCCATTACTTCTCAATGATTAAATATGAACCTTTAGGACCAGGGATTGAACCTTTCACAATTAGTAGGTTGTTCTCTGGGATAACCTTTATTAAGCGTAGGTTGATCACCTTTACGGCTTCTCCTCCTGTTCTTCCAGCCATCCTAAGTCCTTTGAATACCCTACTAGGGTAGGAACTAGCACCTAGTGAACCGGGTGCACGTAGGCGGTTGTGCTGACCGTGTGTTTGGTCACCCACACCTCTAAAACCATGGCGCTTTACAACACCTTGAAATCCTTTTCCCTTGGTAATACCTGTAACGTCAATCCATTTATCCTCAAGGAAAATCTCTGAGGTAATTACATCGCCTAGCTGATACTCCTTATTCCACTCCTTGAATTCTGCAACCTTGCGTTTGGGCGAAGTTTTAGCTTTCTGGAAGTGACCTAGCATAGGTTTGCTGGTGTGTTTCTCCTTTTTATCGTCAAAGGCAAGCTGTAGGGCTGAATATCCATCTTGCTCTACAGTTTTCACCTGTGTAACAACGCAGGGACCAGCTTCGATAACAGTGCATGGTATATTTTTACCCTCGGCACTGAATACGGAAGTCATTCCGATTTTTCTTCCAATTATTCCTGACATTGTAATAACTGATTAATTTGTCACACTCATACTTTAATTTCTACTTCGACTCCACTGGGCAATTCGAGCTTCATGAGAGCATCGATTGTTTTGGGGGTGGAGCTGTAGATGTCGAGTAGTCTCTTGAAAGAGCTAAGTTGAAACTGCTCTCTCGATTTCTTATTCACAAACGTGGAACGGTTCACAGTGAAGATACGCTTATGTGTTGGCAGGGGTATTGGCCCATTCACCACAGCACCGGTTGATTTCACGGTTTTCACGATCTTCTCGGCCGATTTATCCACTAGATTGTGGTCATAAGATTTCAGCTTAATTCTGATCTTCTGGCTCATTTTACAACAAATGGTAAATGATTAATCGACTTCTTTAGTTATTTTACCACTGGACTTTTCAACAACTTCCTTCGCAATGTTGGCAGGAACCTCAGCATAGTGAGAAAACTCCATTGATGAGGTAGCTCTTCCGGAAGAGAGTGTCCGTAGTACGGTAACATATCCGAATTGCTCGGACAATGGAACCTTAGCTTTAATAACGCGAGCACCGCCCTTGCTATCCATACTAATAACTTGTCCCCTTCGCTTATTGAAATCACCGATTACATCGCCCATATACTCCTCGGGGGTAACAACCTCCACGGTCATAATGGGTTCAAGCAATACGGGTTTGGCTTTGGGGGTTGCATGGCGAAACGCTTGGCGAGCCGCAATTTCAAACGAAAGTGAATCGGAGTCAACTGCGTGGAACGAACCGTCCTTTAGGGTTACCTTAAGTGCTGTTAAGGCAAATCCTGCAAGAACGCCGTTTTTCATAGCCAACTCGAAACCTTTTTGTACCGATGGTATGTATTCCTTGGGGATATTTCCGCCTTTTACCTGATCGATGAACTGTAAACCAGAAACGCCTTCGTCGGCTGGTCCAATCTCAAAGATAATATCAGCAAATTTACCCCTACCACCAGATTGTTTCTTGAACACTTCGCGGTGTTCTGCAAATTGGGTGATAGCTTCTTTGTAAGCTACCTGAGGAGCGCCCTGGTTGATGTCAACCTTAAACTCTCTCCTCAACCTATCTACAATAATTTCAAGGTGTAGTTCACCCATACCGCTAATCACGGTTTGGCCACTCTCCTCGTCAGTACGAACCTGAAAAGTAGGATCTTCTTCGGCAAGTTTACCCAGGGCAACCCCTAGCTTGTCGATATCCTGTTGGGTTTTGGGTTCAACCGCCAGCCCAATCACAGGTTCGGGGAAGGTCATCGACTCAAGAATAATTGGATTTTTCTCCTCGCAAATTGTGTCGCCAGTCCTTAAATCTTTAAAGCCAACAGCAGCACAGATATCGCCAGCATCGCAAACCTCAATGGGGTTCTGCTTGTTGGCGTGCATCTGGTAAAGGCGGCTAATGCGCTCTTTTTTCCCGCTGCGTGTATTAAAGATGTAACTTCCGCTGGGCAATTTGCCCGAATAAACCCTGATAAAAGCTAACCTACCCACGTATGGATCGGTAGCAATTTTAAACGCTAAACCACAGAATGGTTCGTTTGGATCAGGGTTACGTTCCAATTCTTTTTCTGAATCGGGGTGAATGCCATGCACTGCTCCAACATCAAGCGGGCTGGGCATAAAGCTCACCACGGCATCCAACAAACGCTGAATGCCTTTGTTTTTGAATGAAGCACCACAAAGCACAGGAACAATCGACAGGTCGATGGTTGCTTTGCGGATAGTTTCTAGGATCTCATCCTTGGTAATGGAATCTGGATCGTCAAAAAAGCGCTCGAGTAAGTCATCGTTGTACTCAGCCACAGCCTCGATGAGCTTTTCGCGCCACTCATTAACTTCCTCAACCATATCCGCGGGGACATCCTCAAGGCGATACTCAGTAGTTTTGGTTTTTGGGTCATCGTACCAAACCACCGCCTTGTTTTCAATTAGATCAACTACGCCAGTAAAGTTTTCTTCGGCTCCAATGGGTAGCTGAATGGGAATTGGCTTTGCGCCTAGCATTTCCTTAATCTGATTAACTACAGAAAGGAAATCGGCTCCAGTCCTATCCATTTTGTTTACGAAAGCTAATCGGGGAACACGATACTTGTCGGCCTGTCGCCATACCGTTTCGCTCTGGGGCTCAACACCACCAACTGCACAGAATACGGCTACAGCACCATCCAGAACACGTAAAGAGCGCTCCACCTCAACGGTGAAGTCAACGTGACCAGGAGTATCTATGATATTAATCTGATATAGCTTCTCGTTAAAGTTCCAAAAAGTTGTTGTTGCTGCAGATGTGATAGTAATGCCCCTCTCCTGCTCCTGAACCATCCAGTCCATAGTAGCAGCTCCATCATGCACTTCTCCTAACTTGTGTGTTTTACCCGTGTAGTACAATATACGCTCGGTAGTTGTTGTTTTACCGGCGTCGATATGGGCCATTATGCCTATGTTACGGGTAAAATTTAAATCTCTGCTCATCTATTTCTCTGCCTCTATATTAAGTAGGTATTCTTAAAAATTAAAACCTGAAATGTGCAAAGGCCTTATTTGCTTCTGCCATACGGTGCATATCTTCCTTACGCTTAAAAGCAGCACCTTCCTCGTTGTAAGCCGCCATAACTTCAGCAGCTAGCTTTTCGCTCATTCCTTTTCCAGAGCGCTTCCGCGAGAACAGAATCATATTCTTCATGGAAATGGAAACTTTGCGATCGGGGCGAACCTCCATTGGGACCTGGAATGTTGCTCCACCTACACGACGACTTTTCACCTCAACTTGAGGAGTGATGTTTTCAAGGGCCTTCTTCCATATCTCGAGAGGGCTCTTCTCTGCATCTTTCATCTTCTTCTCAACGATATCAAGCGCATCGTAGAAGATGTTGAATGCGATACTCTTCTTCCCGCTGTACATCATATTATTCACAAAACGTGTAACTTCTACGTCTTGGAATTTAGGATCGGGCAAAAGTATCCTCTTCTTTGGTTTTGATTTTCTCATTGCTTAAACAAACTGTTAGTTGTTAATTAACTTTTTTTCTTAGGCCTCTTGGTTCCATACTTGGAGCGGCGCTGATTGCGACCTTCAACTCCTGATGCATCAAGGGTGCCCCTGATTAGGTGGTAACGAACACCGGGTAAGTCTTTTACCCTACCTCCGCGGATTAGCACAATAGAGTGCTCCTGAAGGTTGTGCCCTTCGCCAGGAATGTAAGCGTTTACCTCTTTGCCATTGGTAAGCCTTACCCTGGCAACCTTTCTCATAGCCGAGTTCGGCTTTTTGGGTGTAGTGGTGTACACACGTACACATACCCCACGACGCTGTGGACATGCATCGAGAGCAGGAGACTTGCTCTTCTCAACGATGGTTGTCCTTCCTTTTCTTACTAGTTGCTGAATAGTAGGCATATATACATCTTTGGTTTAATTAAAATGTTCTCCGTAAAATGGGTTGCAAAGGTATTCTTTTTTATTGAATACCAAAACTTTTTGACCCAATTAATTTATCCCGAGAGCTTTCACTCTTCTGAAATTGCGGGCGCAAAGGTAGATGTTTATTTACAAAAAACCAAGATGTTATGCATATTATTGAAAAAATAATGATGAACCTGTCTGTCGCCAACTTGCAGGTTAGCAATTAAGTGTGGCTTTAAAAGGATAATCCAGCAAGGAAACTGCAGTGTTAGCTCATCATTTACAACTGAAAACCAGTGAATGATAGCAATATGAACCGAGTGACTTACGATGAAAAAGCGATTGTTGGATGGATTGATTTAGTTGAATTCACAAATCGAATCTAAATCGAGTTATATATTTGTTTAAACCAAATTTTTACTATTTTTGGGAGCTTTAATTATTTTAAAGCACCTTAAAGTCCTAAACTTTCAGGAAAACACAATTCATTATATTGTTAAACAGCAGAAAAGCAAGTTTACATGAAAACCTATCAATCAGAGCAAATTAGAAACATCGCCCTTCTGGGTAACACTGGCGTAGGTAAAACAATCCTAGCTGAGAGTATGATGTTTGAAGGGAAAGTAATTGATCGCAAAGGAACAATTGAGGGGAAAAGTACCGTATCGGACTACTCTGAGATTGAACAGCAAAACCAACGCTCAATCTTCTCAACTGTTTTGTACACCGAGTTTAACGACCACAAGCTTAACATTATTGACACGCCTGGTTCCGACGATTTTGTAGGAGCCGTAATCTCGTCACTTAGGCCCGCCGATGTTGGCGTAATGGTTATAAACGCACAGTATGGTGTTGAAGTAGGAACCGAAATTTTTGGTCGTTATACAGAAAGGTTAAACAAGCCCATGCTTTTTGCTGTTAACCAGCTCGACCACGACAAGGCAAACTTTGAACAAACAATCGAATCGCTAAAGGTTAGCTTTGGTTCAAAAGTAACAATTGTACAGTATCCACTGAATGCAGGTACCGATTTCGATACATTTATTGATGTGCTGATGATGAAGATGTATCGTTTTAAAGGCGATACCGGGGAGCGTGAGGAGTTAGATATTCCTGCCGAGGAAATGGATAAAGCTACAGAACTCCACAATTCATTGATTGAGGCTGCTGCCGAAAACGATGAGGGTCTTATGGAGAAATTTTTCGACCAGGGCACTCTATCGGAGGATGAAATGCGTGAAGGGATAAGGACCGGATTAGTGAACCGTGGCCTATTCCCAGTATTCTGCGTTTCCGGAAAGCGCAATATAGGTGTAAAACGTTTAATGGAGTTTGTTATTAACGTTTGCCCCAGCCCAGTTAAGTTCCCGGGTATGAAAACCAAGGACGACAAAGAGGTTCAGTTTTCAACATCAGACCCAACTTCAGTATTTGTTTTTAAAACGGCTGTGGAATCACACATAGGTGAAATCAACTACTTTAAAGTTATCTCTGGCAAAGTGGCCGAAGGGATGGATTTGGTTAACACAACCAACGATGGCAAGGAAAGGCTATCTCAACTTTTTGCCGTAGCGGGTAAAAAACGCGAAAAAGTTACAGAGCTAGTAGCTGGCGATATTGGAGCTGCAGTTAAACTAAAGAACACCAAGACTAACCATACGCTTAGTGCTCCAGGTAAAAACATAGAGTTCGTACCCCTTACATTCCCTAACTCAAAGTTTAGAACAGCGATAAAAGCGAAGAACGAATCGGACACCGAGAAACTTGGCGAATACCTAACCCGTGCACACCAAGAGGATCCTACCATTATTGTTGAGTACTCCAAGGAACTTAAACAAATAATTTTACACGGACAGGGTGAGCATCATCTAAATATACTTAAATGGCAGTTACTTCACCTTTACAAAATAGATGTTGATTTCTTACCTCCTCGTATCCCTTATCGCGAAACCATTACAAAAATTTCGCAAGCCGATTACCGCCACAAGAAGCAAAGTGGTGGTGCAGGTCAGTTTGGCGAGGTGCATATGGTGATTGAGCCCCACGTTGAGGGTGCTCCCGATCCAGTAAAATATAAAGTAAACGGAAAGGAAATAAACGTAAGCGTACGCGGAAAAGATGAGGTTAAGCTGGAGTGGGGCGGAAAGCTAATATTCTACAATTGTATTGTTGGTGGCGCCATTGATGCTCGTTTTCTTCCAGCTATTCTTAAGGGTATAATGGAAAAGATGGAGGAAGGGCCACTTACCGGATCGTATGCCCGCGACATTCGGGTTGCTGTGTACGATGGAAAGATGCACCCAGTAGACTCAAACGAAATCTCATTTAAACTAGCAGGTCGAAATGCCTTTAGAACAGCCTTTAAAAACGCTGGTCCCAAAATTATGGAACCAATTTACGAGGTTGAGGTACTCGTTCCTAGCGATAAAATGGGTGATGTGATGAGTGACCTACAGAACCGCCGGTCAATCATTCTTGGAATGGACAGCGTGAAAGGATTCGAGAAGATTAACGCTCGCGTTCCTCTGGCTGAATTGAACAAGTACTCTACCGCCCTGTCATCACTTACCAGCGGAAGAGCTACCTACGACATGAAATTCTCGAGCTACGAGCAGGTTCCATCCGACGTTCAGGAGAAGCTGCTTAAAGCCTACGAAGAGGAATCTGAAGAAGAATAGACCTCAGTATATTCATTATAAGAAACCCGCAATCTGTGATTGCGGGTTTCTTATTTGTTACTCACAAACAAAACGTTACACTTACCCCGCTCGACAAATAGTAAAAAAATGAGCATTTAAAACTTTTACAATAAAATTTTGTTGTAAATTTAAAAGAAAATTATGGAGAATCTTTTCTTACACTACATGCATGAGCGGGTTCGTAGAGAAGAGGAAGAAACCAAACCCGAACCCGGCCCGGTAATTACCATATCGAGGGAATATGGATGCTATGGGAGCGAAATCGGAGAGAAACTTGCCGAAAAGCTAAATGCCGAAAAAAACATTACCAAAGACAAAGAGTGGGTATTTGTAAGCCATCAGGTTCTGCATGATGCTTCCGAAGCACTCGAGGCTAAACCCAATGAAATATCACACATTTTTGGTGCTGAACAAAAGAATATGTTTGGCGATTTGGTGTCGCTGTTCTCAAAAGATAAATACATTAGCGATATTCAAATCAAACGTACCATAGCACAGATTGTTCGATCATACTCCGAGCAGGGAAACGCTATTATCATTGGCCGAGCAGGTTGCGTTCTGGCTAAACACATCTCAAGATCTGTTCACGTACGACTTATTGCTCCGCATACCTGGCGAGTAAACGTTATTAAGAAACGGTTCAACATTACCACAAATGAAGCCACTAACCTTGTGAACGAAACCGACAAGCGGCGTGAAACCTTCATGGAGTTCTACCGAGGGAATAAACCCGACAGCGAACTTTTCGATCTAATTCTGAACCGATCCAAACTAACCAATGATGAAATTGTGGAGCAAATATACACATTGGCTAAAACGCGCAAACTGTTTTAGAATCTTTTTGTACCTTTGCCATGGTTAAACATTGGCATTTTTCTTCTGTTATTCAGTAAACAAAATTCACCAAAATCAAACATATGAAAAAAGCAGAGATACACACCCCCAAGGGTGTGATGAAGGTTAGTTTTTACTCCGATGACGCACCCAACACGGTGGCAAACTTTATCAAACTTGCCGAGTCGGGTTTTTACGACGGCTTGGCTTTCCATAGGGTTATTCCCAACTTTGTTATCCAAGGGGGTTGCCCTTTCTCTAAGGATATGAGCGACAGAAGAGTTGGAACTGGTGGGCCGGGCTATGCTATTGATTGCGAACTTACAGGCGATAACCAGTACCATGACCGTGGAGTGTTATCGATGGCGCATGCCGGGCGTAACACGGGTGGCTCTCAGTTTTTTGTTTGCCATAGCCGCGACAACACTAGTCACCTGGATGGAAACCACACCTGCTTTGGCAAAGTGTACGAGGGGCTTGAGGTAATTGACAGCATTAAGCAGGGTGACGAGATTGAAAAAATTGTAATTGTTGAAGAATAGGCATTATTAATAAACGATGCAATACCAAGAGAGCCCCAGCTTAAGCTGGGGCTCTCTTGGTTATATATATTATTATGTTCTAGTTGTAAAGGAATCGCTTGATACTTCGCTTAGGGGTTTTGGCAAATTCCTCGGACTGAACTACCACCTGCGATATGTTCATATACCCGGGCAGCTGCTCATTGATCTCCTTTTTATACTGATCGAAAATATCTTTGATGGACTCCTCGCTCAGCTTCTCCTTTTGAACATACTCCTGATCGGGATAAACCAACGCAACCAGCTTATCGTTTCGCTGAACTACCACTGTTTCGCCAACTCCGAACTTATTGTTGAACAACGATTCAATCTCCTCTGGGTAAATATTTTTGCCACTTGCTCCAAGGAGCATGCTCTTAATACGACCCTTAATAAAGATATTGCCCTTCTTATCAACGGAACCCAAATCGCCAGTATGCAACCAACCATCGGCGTCAAGAACCTCATCGGTAGCTTGTTGGTTTTTGTAGTATCCATACATAACATTCTCGCCCTTAACTACAATCTCGCCCGGAATTTTTATTGGATCAGGAGAGTCAATCTTCAGCTCTAGCGTATCAACAATCTGACCTGATGCTCCCAATGGATTCTCTCTCCAGTTTATGTAGCTGATAAGAGGGCCACACTCGGTCATACCATACCCCACAGTAAAGGGAAACTTCATCTTTTTAAAGAAACTTTCCGTTTCCTGATTGAATGGAGCCCCGCCGAGCACTAGCTCCCTGAAATTTCCTCCAAATGCTGCCTCAAGTTTTTTCCTAATCTTACTAAGTATGATATGGCTTAACCCGGGGATACGAAGAATTACATTCATCAACGGCTTAGATATTACAGGCATAACCTGCTTCTTGTATATTTTTTCAATTACAAGGGGTACCGAAAGGATTAGGGATGGTTTCACCTCGCCAAATGCTTGCAAAATAATTTGTGGCGACGGAGTTTTAGTTAGAATGGTGATATGGCATCCAAGCGTGAATGGAAAGAGAAATTCAAAGGCACAGCCAAAGGTATGAGCTAAAGGAAGAAAGGAAACAATTCTATCGCCCGGATTAAGGGGCATATTGCGCTGAGCATACCTAATGTTTGCGGCTAGGCTATTGTGTGGTATCATTACGCCCTTGGCAAAACCTGTGGTTCCCGATGTATAGCTAATTACGGCCAGCTTATCATTATCAATCTTAGGTAGTGAAAAACTTTCAGGGTTTACACAATCCTTCCCTATAGGCTTATCAATCTCGGATTTCTCCCAGGCCTGAACAAGCTTTTCGGAACTCTGAGCTTGTATAGTAAACCCTGATATCCGAATGGATCCCATAAGGTTAGGCATCTTTTCCATATCCATTGATTCGAAAAGGCTTTGCTCTGCGAACAGTAAAATGGAATCGGAGTGGTTTACAATCTCATGAATATCACCAGGTTTGAAGTCGGGAAGTATAGGTACAATAACTGCTCCGTACGACACTACCGACAGGTAAATGGAGCCCCACCGAACTGAGTTTTTGCCTACTAGGGCAATTTTATCGCCCTGTTTAATTCCGATATTATCGAAAAAGGTATGCAGGCGCTTGATGATGCAAGCAATG
>DDWD01000141.1 GCA_002345825.1 Bacteroidales bacterium UBA2295 | reverse complement strand
TTTTGGTTCTGTTCACTAAAAAGGCAAAGGTTGTAACCAAGCAAAAAACGACCTACACCTACCTCATAATCATCATTAATCCAAACAATTACACCATTAAGTTAAACATTAAAATTTTGCACAATGAAAAAGATAATCATAATAATTGCACTAGCAAAACTACTCTCGCTTTTCACAGCCAACACCGTTAATGCTCAAGCAGAAAACATATCTGCCAGAATTGATTCACTATTGGGTCAGCAAATTAGCGACAACCTACCCGGTGGTGCAATTGCAGTGCTATCGAGCAGTGGTGTTATTTATAAAAAAACTTTCGGAGTTATGGAAGTTGAAAAAAATTCACAAATAAACGAGAACACGCTTTTCGATATAGCATCGGTAGCAAAACAGTTTACAGCCTTTGCCATAATGCTTTTAGAGGACGAGGGGAAACTTGATTTGGATGAGGATTTACGAAAGTACTTGACAGGTTTGCCCGACTACGAGCATAAAATAACCATACGACATTTGCTCCAGCACACCAGCGGTGTTGCCTCTACCGATTGGCTGAGGATATTAACTGATAACTCTTTTGATAAAACTTGGAGTCATAATGACGAAATAGAGTTGATTAAGCGCTACTCGCAGCTAAACTTCAAGCCAAACACACAGCATATATACTCCAATGGAGGTTACTCTCTGTTGGCCAGCATAGTGGAGAATGCAAGCGGGATGCCCTTTGCCGATTTCCTATATCAACGGATTTTTAAACCGCTGGGTATGGGAACAGCATTGGTAAACGCCTACCCAAGCATTAAGCTGGTTAACAATGCCACTGGATATGATGTTGCTGATGGGAAACCCGTTAAGGTTAGCTCCACCAACGATTACTGCTACGGTAGCGGCAATATTTGGGCAAGCCTTAACGATATGGTTAAGTGGGGTGAAAATTTCTTAGCACCCACGGTTGGGAATTCTGAAATGATAAGCCGCATCACCAAAAAGTACAACACCCTTGAAAATGGCGACAGTATATCATACACATACGGTTTCTTTGTTCGAGAGTACAAAGGCATTAAGGTCATTATGCATCAGGGAGGAGTTCCTGGCTTTAATAATTACTTCATGCTTTTCCCCAATGATAATCTTATAATCATCGCTTCATTTAATAACCAGAGTATAAATGCCCGCGGAATTGTTAATGGCATTTCCGATATTATACTTGCCGATAAAATTGTTGAAAAGCCAGCAAAGCCGAAAGTTGAAGTGGACACAAACCTCGAAAAGGCAAAGCAATTTGCTGGAACCTACGAGTTATCCGATGGAATGGAACTAACCTTTAAGGTTGAGCAGGATACATTCTGGCTGGTTTTACCCGATGATGAAAAATTTCCGCTATTTGCCGAGGATAATTACAACTTCTTCCTAAAGGCATTTAATGCTCAATGCACATTTGCTAAATCTGAAAATGGTGAAGTAAACCAAATGGCTTGGCATCAAAGTGGACGAACATTTAATGGCTCTAGGGTTGGAGAGAGAGTTGAGCTAAGCATTGGAGAGATTAAGCAATTTGCAGGACGATATATCCATAACGATTTAAATATGGAATACCCAATAACCTTTACTGATGGCAAGCTATACGTTCACACTCCATCAACCTTCAAAAAGTATTTTGGGATTGATAAGATAGAACTAACCCATGTAAGTGGCGATAAATTCATCACCAAGAGGCTGGGTGCGCTTGTGTTTACCCGCGATAAGAATGGTAAAGTGAATGGCTTTATGATGCCTGAGTTGGGCAGGTTGCAGAATGTGAGGTTTGAGGCAATGTAACGTAACCAAAATCGATTTCTCACAATTCAGAAAAGCCTCTTAATCTACTATATCAGATATGACTAAGGGGCTTTATTCAATTATTAATCTTATTTTAGGCGGCTAATAACTCCACTTATGGCTCAAAGTTATAGCTATTCAAAAATACCAAGCTCACGCATAGCCACCTTCGATGTCTTTTCGGTTGGGCTTACCAAGCATCATGTGGCTGCAATGCTTGAGTTTGATGTTACCGATGCTCGAAAAAAGATTAGAGAAATTAGAAGAAGTGGAACAAAAGTGTCATTCAATGCTTGGATAATAAAAGCAATTGCCAGCACCTTAGTCCAGTACCCCGAGGCAGCAGCTTACCTTAAGGGCAAAAGGGAACTAGTAATATTTAACAGCGTAAACATCTCTTTTCTAGTAGAAAAAAACGTAAACGGCAAAAAAGTTCCCTTGCCATTACTTATTAAAAGTTGCAACACCAAGAGCCTCTATGAAATAACAAGAGAGATTGAAGATTCAGTTACTCTAGCCACATCATCATCTGATATTGTGCTTAATAAAAAGCCCACCATTACTGAACGATTATACTACTTCCTTCCGGGTTTTCTTAGGCGTTTGGTTTGGAAAATAATGCTGCGCAATCCAATATTTGCCTTTGGCAAAATGGGAAATGTTTCGGTAACCTCAGTAGGTATGATGGGACAGATAAACGGGTGGTTTATCCATAGGGCTGTGCATCCCATCTCCTTCGGCATAGGATCGGTTTTAAAGAAACCCATGGTTGTGGATGATGAAATCAAAATCCGAGAGGTATTGAATGCTACAATCCTTATGGATCATGATGTGATTGACGGTGCCCCGATGGTAAGATTTATTAAGGATTTATCAACTAAGATTGAACGAGCAGAGGAACTGTAGCTATGCAGATTAGAAAGGCAACCCCTAATGATATTTACAACTTAGCAGTGCTTAAACAGCAGGTATGGATTGCCACCTATGCCGAAGAAGGGATTAGAACGGAGCTCTCAAAATACGTGCTGAGTGAATTCACCATAGAAAACATTAGAAAAACAATACAGGATACAAGCCGAGTGATGCTTATTGCCGAAACGGGAAGCCATCTTGTGGGCTGTATAGAGATTGCTTTGAACGAGAAGAGCCCGGTTAAATTGGAGGTTGATTACCCCGAAATAGCGGTGCTTTATGTGCTTGAAAGGTTTAAGGGCAAAGGCGCTGGTAAGATGCTGCTTGAAAAAGCCATACAGAACATTAAGAATCTAGGACACAATGCAGTATGGCTAACCGTTTATTACAAAAACCATAAGGCGTTGGAATTCTACCTAAGAAATGGATTCAAATCAATTGGTTCAACATACTTTGTTATGGATGGGAATAGGTATAAAAATGATGTAATGCTAAAGCAACTTTGTTAAACACATAAGAATTAGTCGATGAACAAAAATCTAAACCAGATCAACCTTCCCAAAATAATTGAAAAATGTATTAGCAGAAAAGATGTATTTGGAGCAGCAAATTACTACTAATCATTAGGGTTTAAGGAATTTTTTATTCCCAACCCAAATTGCATTTAAAAAGGTAAAAAAAAGCCATCCGGCTAATCAATCCGATTAGTTAGGATGGCTCGCTTTGTTAGGCTGGATATTTAAAATCTATACTATACCTGCAAATCCCATAAAAGCAAGGGCTAAAACACCCGCAACAACCAGCGCAATGGGAGCGCCTTTCATTCCCTTGGGTAAATCTACAAGGTCAAGCGATTCGCGAATACCTGCAAAAACAATTAGCGCTAGCGCAAACCCAACGGAGTTGGCAATGGCAAACACTACACTCTCTAATAGGTTAAACTCTTTTTGTACCAGTAGAAGAGCCACACCAAGAATTGCACAGTTTGTAGTAATTAGAGGAAGGAAAACTCCAAGAGCTTGATATAAAGATGGGCTAACCTTTTTGAGAATAATCTCAACCATCTGAACCAACGAGGCGATAACCAAAATATAGGCTATCGTTTGCATATATCCTATTCCGAGAGGAAGAAGAATATAATGCATTATCAAGTAGGTTACAATGGCTGCAATGGTCATTACAAAAGTAACTGCACCACTCATTCCAGCAGCAGTTTCAACCTTACTTGACACACCTAAAAATGGGCAAATTCCGAGGAATTGTGCCAACACAATATTGTTGACAAAAACTGCTGATATTATTATGATGATATATTCCATAGCAAAATCTTTTTATTTTTTGGCTAGTCTATTCATAATTGCAATTAAGTACCCAAGAGCAATAAATGCCCCGGGTGCAAGGATAAAAACCAGCATCCCGTAGGTATCGGGATAGAGTGTGAACCCAAATGCTTTTCCACTTCCAAGAATCTCTCGAACAGCACCAAGCAAGGTAAGGGCAAAAGAGAATCCCAGCCCCATGCCTAGGCCATCAATAAATGAAGAACCAACAGTGTTTTTAGAAGCAAATGCCTCAGCTCTTCCCAAAACAATACAGTTTACAACGATAAGAGGAATAAATATGCCTAACTGAGCATGCAGTGCAGGCAGAAACCCAGCCATGCTCAAATCGACTATGGTTACAAAGGATGCAATAATTACAATGAATGAAGGTATGCGAACCTTGGCAGGGATTAAGTTCTTAACTAGTGAAATAACTAAATTGGCCATAATTAGTACAAAAGTTGTGGCCAATCCCATACCAAGTCCATTAATAGCGCTAGTTGTAGTTGCAAGTGCTGGACACATTCCTAAAAGCAGAACAAAAACAGGATTTTCCTTAACAAATCCTTTTGAAAAATTGGATAACTGATTCATTTCTCACCTCCTTCCTTTAAAAATGCATTGTATGCTCTTTGTACGGCATCGCAGTATGCTCTAGAACTAATTGTAGATGCAGTAATGGCATCAACATTTCCACCGTCTTTTATTACAGCCAACTTAAAGTTCTCAGGATTTTTACCTTTGAACTGCACACTAAAGTTTGATTTATTGCTTTCCATTTTATCTCCTAGCCCAGGGGTTTCTTTATGGTCAATTACCTCAATTCCATGGATTGTTCCATCGGGCAAAAAACCAACCATTAGATCAAACTGACCGCTAAAGCCAATCTTTGTAAAAGTCTCAATAGCTGTCCCAATGGGTTGACCATCCTTTGAAGCAGGGTAGAATTTTAGAGTGCCTCCATCGACCTCTCTTTCAAATTTTTGAGATGTTGGGTTATTGTCAAACTCAGGAAGAACTTTACTTATTGCACTATTAACCTTGGCGATTTTAGCATCATTTATTGGTCCTTCAGTAAAACTGTAGACAAATCTC
>DDWD01000021.1 GCA_002345825.1 Bacteroidales bacterium UBA2295 | reverse complement strand
CCGTGTTGTAGAATAGCTGGTCGGGTAGCGCAATTACTGCTTCAAGCCAGTCGTTCTCAATAATCCATTTACGAATATCACTCTCACCGCTTCCCGCTGCACCCGTAAACAGGGGCGAACCGTTAAACACAATACCAATGCGGGAGCCATCGGGCTTCATTTTGGAGATCATATGCTGCAGGAACAGCAGAGAGCCATCGTTAATGCGGGGTAGTCCTGCACCAAAACGCCCACCAAAGCCCTTACTGTCAGTTTCTTCTTTGATAATTACCTGTGCCTTTTTCCAATCGACCCCAAAGGGTGGGTTCGAGAGCATATAGTCGAACTTTTCATCCTCCAAACCATCAACGGTAAAGGTATTGCCAAACTTTATATTGGATGGGTTCTGCCCTTTTATCAGCATATCCGATTTGCAGATAGCGTACGACTCGGGGTTTATCTCCTGCCCAAATACTTTTAGCTCGGCCTGTGGGTTCAGCTCCTTAAGGTGCATTTCCCCAATCGAGAGCATTCCACCCGTTCCGCAGGCGGGATCGTAAAGGGTTTTCACAATGCCCTTTTGGGTTAGTGTATCCCTATCCTCGTTGAAAAGCACATTAACCATCAGCTTTATCACTTCGCGGGGTGTAAAGTGTTCCCCTGCCGTTTCGTTGGATTGCTCGGAAAACCTACGGATAAGATCCTCGAAAATGTATCCCATCTCCATCGATTCCATCTCGGAGAGGTCAATCTCCTGAAAAGCTTTCACCACCCGGAATAGGATATCGGCCTTGGGGTCGTCCATACGGTCAATCTGATCGTCGAACTTAAAGTAGTCGATAATCTCCCGTGCGCTTACCGAGAAGCCATTTATAAAGTTTCGTAGGTTTGCAGCAATGTTGTTGGGATCGGCAATTAGCTTATCGAAATTGAACTGGCTACGGTTATGAAAGTTGAAACCAGCCAACTTATTAAGGGCAATATCCCTTGCGCTTTCGCCTAGGCTATCGACCTTGGGTAGATATGCTAAAACTTTATCCTTGGTGGGTTTTAGAATGCAGTCTAGTCGGCGTAGAACGGTCATTGGCAGTATAACCTTTCCGTAGTCGGCCTGCTTGTAGTCGCCTCGTAAAAGGTCGGCAACCCGCCAAATCAGGTCGGCCTTCTCTTTAAAGTTGTTCATTGAAAGGCTTTATAATCAGTGTTTACTATATCGAACTAAATAACCCTCGAATTTATCAAAATTTATCCTTTTTTGGAGTTTATTTTGGTTCATTTTATATTGATAAGCATTAAACACAATGTTAATATTAATGCAGATAGCCTATTCGTAAATTTCTATTATTGAATAATCGCTATGGCGATAGTTCTCTTTTTTATTGCAAAAGCTATACTCAACTTATGGTCAATTTATATCAGAGACCGACAACCTTGGTGAGTGGTTGATCCGCCATTAGCCTGTCTGCCAGGCAGGCGGACAGGTTGGTTGATTGATGTTTGGGTAAGCAATGTTTTATGGTATTTACAATGCAGGTGTAACCTGCTGGGATATATTTGACCGAGTTGCAACCTCGGCCGAACGGGAGATTCTGGTTAATAAAAAGGATCGTAAAAAACACCCCACCACAAAAGGATTCGACACGTTGAAATAGATGGAATCATATCCAATGCTGAGGACACTTTGCATTGCTTGCCTGCATATTACTTAAGCCACATTTTCGATTAAATTTGGTTGTTTATCAAAACTTATTAGTAGTTTCATTTCTCAAAGCAATAAGAACTCAGGCAGATTAGAAAACTATATAGCCATACAATAAAAAAGAAACAAATGAACCCAAAAAGAATAATCCTTGTCCGTCACGGACAATCCGAAGGGAACGAGAATGGCAATATCTATAATGAAAAACCAGATTATACTCTTAATCTAACTGAGGAAGGTAAAAAACAAGCATCTGATGCAGGTAAAGAGCTAGCAAAAATTTTAAAGAAAGAAACGGCATTCTTCTACGTCTCCCCTTTCTGGAGAACCCGAGAGACCTTTGAGCAAATTGCCCAACATCTCACAAAAGATCAAAAAGAATACTTAGAGGATCCAAGGCTTAGGGAGCAAGAATGGGGTCACCTAAGAACTAAGGAGGAAAACGATAGGATTGAAGAAGAGCGGGATAAGTATGGGCCATTCTACTTCAGATTTCCTGATGGGGAGTCGTGCGCAGACGTGTATGATAGGGTAAGCGATTTCTTTGGTACCATACAAAGGGATTTTTCTAAGAAGAACTTTCCCGAGAATGCCATAATTGTTACCCACGGTATGACCATCAGGCTGTTCCTAATGAAATGGTTTCACTGGGATGTGGAGACGTTTGAAACCTATAAAAATCTGGATAACTGTCAGCTAGTTATAATGGAGAAGAAGAAAGGCAATAAGTACACCCTAATCAGCAAACTTAAGACTAGGCCGGCAAAACATGGTTACCAAAGGCCAATAAAACTCAAATAGGATAAGTAAAGCAGGATCATAACGTCATAAAAGTCATAATTATTTTGGTTATTTCCATTATTTTTGCTATATTCGTTAAGGAATTTAACTAATAATAGATCATAATTCGGTACCGCTAGCTAAATTTTTGAATACACATTTCCTTATAGAGGGAATGTTAATCCCATCAAAATCAAAAAAAATATGATTTTGTTCGGGATTTTTTAATAGGATTTACAACCTTAAAACACTCTACTAATCCTTTTTAGAGGGATCCAGACCAATACTTAACACGAAGAACGAGAAATCTCTCGAAAACTTTTCTAGGCAAGCGTATTAGTCGTAGCACAACGCTTGCTTTATGAACAGCATAAAATGCTATTACCCAATTTTTGTGAATTACAGCTAATGCAGAAAATGTGTAGTAAAACTCTATTGCCTAAAAAGTAAATGCCATATGAAGAATCAGAATAACAAAAATATAGGGTATATGTCTAGTTTAGAGGCTATTTACTCGGCATCAACCGGCTGTAAACTTCAGTTTGATCGATTGAATAGCGTCCGTGAGGATATTGACAAGGTGTCAACGTTTTTAGGTATATCGCCTATGCAAACCCTACTGTTTGCGAGTATGGTGGAGAAGAGCTTCCACGAAAGTTTTAACCTAGAAGATCTTTTCAAGCACTTGGACTGCAGCTTCCTTAAGTTATTAACCCAAACAGAAAGTGGATTCTAAAATCACCAATTTAACACTACAGCGATGAATAAGAAAATCGAATTAATGGTATCAGAAATATTTAGAACAGCTAATCACTCGGAGAGCTTTGCTGAGCTGATAATGGATTTTAAGGATCAGGAAATAGTTATGGAGGTGGAGATGCTGGATGAAAACACTGAAGCGGCAGATGAGTTTGACTACCCTGATCTCACTGAGAAGATGCATCAAATGGCAAAATTGAACTCAGAAAAAAAGAGGTTCATGAATGCTCAGAATTTTAATGGTGCTGCAATCCAACGGGAGAAGGAGCTTGCCTTAATAAATGTGTTTAAGGGGTTAGGGCTATATGCAGACTACCATAGGCGAGACCCAGTGCTTTATCAACTCAAGCTGGTTAAACCAAAAGTTTTACGATTAAGAGTTTTTACCCTGAGTGAAGTATGTAAGCTATTTATTACAGATTTTGCGCTAAAGGTAAACCTAGTGGTTTGAGTTTTTTCTATTGGTTGACCCGTGCAAAGAAATTGTTAACTTTACTAAAACAGAAAACTAATAATATAAACATCAAAATATTAGCCATATGATAGTGATTATTTCAGAAATTAACGGCTCTCAAATGTTTGATAGTAGCCATATGCTAAAGCTAAAAAGTGAGTTCGACTCCCTAGATGTTGAAATGCTTATTTACGTATATTCCGATGAGGAATTACTACAGGTGCTTAGAGAGAATAAGTATAAAAACTTTATAGTATTCTCAAACTTTCCCCCTAACAGCTCCTATCCGGGTAGCGGTAAAAAGATGAACTATAAGGATGAAGGCAGCGAGTTAACCCGATCATGGGAAGCAGACTCGTACTCGATGACTAAAGGCCTTTTTGAGGATATCTGCTCAAAGTACAAAATCCTGGAGATACACTTTCTTACTGGGGCTCCAGTGCAAATGGTATCCGATGAGTTTATTAAATCAGTATCACAAACAGCAAGGATTACCATAACCCGCAAGAAGCAACTAATTGACTCGGGGCTGGATTTTCACCAAACCTACTGCAACTATATTGTTGAAACCGTTAAGGGGTTTGTATTGAAGGGGCCTTTTATGTAGGGTTAAAGTAATACAAGGAGTTGTAGTATTTTAATCAATTTTGAAATTGTTAGTTTTGATATAGTTTTATTTAACGGTTAATTCAAATTATTGTGTATGAATAATTTTGATGTAGCTAGAATTAGAACAAACTACCCAAGTAGTGTTGTTGTTAAAAATTCAACTCCTGTTTTATTCTTTGGGAATATTCTAGACGCTCGCATTGCGACACTTGGAATAAATCCAAGTAAAAATGAATTCTTAGATCAAACAGGAACATTGCTTAATGGTAATAATAGCAGACTTGAAACTTTAGTTTCATTAAATGTCAAATCATTAAACAACCTAAATATCCAGCAGGGCCATAAGATATATAATGGATGTTTAAATTATTTTTCCAAATGTCCTTATAAAAAATGGTTCAATCAACTTGAAAATCATATTCTGACAAAAAGTAGGTTGAAAGTTTCCTATTTTAATGGTACTGCTTGTCATTTAGATCTGGTACAATGGGCTACTGATCCCATTTGGCGTTCAGTGAATAATCAACTACAAAATCAGTTATTGAAAAATGACACATCATACCTAAACTCTCAATTAAGCAACTATCCTATAGAGGTTTTGCTAATTAACGGGATTGGTGGATTAAATTACTTTAAAAACTATTATTCTAGCGCATTAAGTTTAATAAGAAACACCACTCTAAGAACAGATGATTTGTCAACCAATGTTTATGAATACGACCTTAGCCTTCAATCAAAAATTATTAAGGTATATGCCTGGAGCAGTAACTTACAATCAACAAAAGGATTAACAAATCAAATGAAGGGTTTAATAGCTGGTTGGATTTAGAATAAAATGTCAATCTCTCTTTGTTTTATAACTGAAAACTCTCAATAGCATACATTATGTTTTATTACAATACTGATAATTTGCATCTATTACAATTACAATTAATTTAAACTACTAAAATTATGAAAGAATTCGTACAACTTAGGGGTAAGTATTTTAATGCTTATATCCCCAAAGGAGCATTAATTACATTTGAATATAACGATGGTATTCCAACAAGGATGGTTATAGAGAAAATTTCATCCGATGAGTATTGCCTTGTTAATGGAATTAAATTTTATGGTTGTGCAACAAATATTTACTTATGCAAAAATCTAATATCAGGCACTATAAAGCAAGAATGCATTATCGAAAAAAGAATTAAAGGCTCTTTGGAAGAAGGAATAGTAAGGTTTATTAATGCAACCGTAACTATAGAAGATAATACGTTTATTTTTAAACCTATTAATGAACAGACCCAACAGAAAGAAGAATACGAAGTAAGGGTATTGCCTGATTACTCAGGGTTATTGCAAAACTTCTTTAAAAACAACCCCATGATTGACATTAGGGTTAAAGATTTTTTGAATAAAAATCCACAATATTTTGAGACATTACGTGATGGCCATATAAAAACTAATGCTGACCAGTGGAAACAGGTTTCAGAGTTTTTACAAATGGATCTTGAAGAAGATTTTCTAAAAACTAATATTCTTGGTTTAATCGACTCAAGAATTGCAGATAGTTTTTTAAAATTTATTGAACCAGATATGCCATAAAAAAATAATCTGAAAGCATTTCATAATATTTAGGGTTCTGTAAATCTTATTCCTAATTTAAATTTTTGCTCAATTGCAATTACTGTAATTTTATTCCATAATTCTTTCGGCGTCAACTTGCAGCTATTGAAATAAGATATACCTGATGGATATGAGGATGGATTAGTAATTGGGTCATTTAAGTTAATAAACAATCTTTCAAAACCATTACCATTAACTTCAAGTTTACAGGGAACAAAGCTGAAAAACTCATTATCATCCCACCAGGTTTGGCTATGGTAAATACTATTATTGCTATTAATTTGTGGGATTTTCAAGTATTGCGTTAATTGCTCTAAGGTTTCTTCTTTATATGTTTGCGAATAGCCGAGCCCTCCATTTGCCTGTACTGATTTAGATGGTGTATGGTTTTTAACAACAAATACTGTATCGATGTAAAATTTATTTAATGATGGGAAAACAGAGCCAAAAAGAATTATTGAACCACGGCAAAGATTAAGTAATTTTCCTTTCTGCTTGCAAATACAATATTTAAAATTTTCACCAAATACGTATGGGTCTGTATTTTGCACCCCTTTTATTGCTATGGAGTGAAATGGCCTGTGTATTCCATTTGGTAAAACTCTATAGTCTGAATTATTTATGGGATTAAAGCAAGAGTTTCCCTCCCATTCACCCCAAAAGTATAGGTCAACTTCCTTAGGCTTTCTATCCAAAGCATTATCTAAAAAAACTCCACTATTTAAAATAAATTTGCGGTAATGACTAATGTCATTATTCCACTCCCTAATAGTATTAACGCCATTTTTACTATAACCACTACCAAATCTGTGAGATTTCTGTGAGCCTGGGTGATTGAGTTGTACTTTTAATATGGGCATAATAAATGTGATTATTAAATTTTAGTTTCTCTTACCTATATGAATTTCAAAAAAAGGTTCACTCCGCAAAGGGATTTTTTTATAGTTAGAACTACTTACACAGAAATACAACTAGTCTAATCTTTTACGCAACGGACAGAAAAACCCCAACTCTTAGTATGGATGCCCCTGTTTACAAAGCTGTGATCGTAGTCCATGTATCGGTTCCAGGCGGTACCGGCACCGCTCCCGGCCGAACCCCACCAGAAACCGGTGTTACCAATGTAGCCGAAACTACCAGAGATGCTACGGCGGCCCCCCGGAAGGGCCGAAAAGCCGTAGTCGTCGGTGCCGTTGCCGTTGCTGTTCCACCCGTTATTGGCTTTTAGCTTGGTGCCTGGGTTGCTACCCACAAAATCGGTTAGCTGTGTCCACTCCGCATCGCTGGGTAGATGCCAGCCCGTGGGGCAAACTTTTTTTGCGGTTTGCCAGTCGTACAGGTAGCCATACTTATTCACGTTGCTGCTGTTATTATCGTACGCCCAATAATTACCGCTACTTGGTTTGTAGGCCAAGTTCTCGGCCATCCAAACCTGATTGCCAATTTTTACGGTTTTGTATGTTTTGCCATCCCTTTTATCAGTAAAAGTATTTTCACTCACATCAAACTCCCACCGTGTTTTTCCGCCCTGCGTAACGGTAATGGTTTCGTTTACCTCCTTTTTGCCGTTTACCAGCTTAACAGTATGGCTGCCAAAGGCTAGGGTTGTGGTAACGGGCGTTGAGCCTGTCGAAACGCCGTTTACCCATAACTGAACGCCGCTGGGGGTGCTGGATATGGTAA
>DDWD01000162.1 GCA_002345825.1 Bacteroidales bacterium UBA2295 | reverse complement strand
ATCCTAAAAACTGTGGTATAGGTAATCATCGATCCCTCCTTACGCATTTCGTCGTTTCGGAGCATTTTTACCGTTTGAAACAGATCGAGATCAATATCCATAAGGTTTTCGCGAGGCCACACCCTGGTTCTATCGGATTCGCTGTTGTTGGAGTAACGCCCCGGAGGTGTAAGTATCAAGGGAATTTCGTACTCGTAGTAGTTGTTATTGTAATCGGTACCCAACCTCACAAAAAGTTTCAACTCTTCGTCTCGAAGCGGATATTCAGGAATTTCCTCGGCGTGAATGTCCATCATTAGCCGACGGTACTGCCTAACATCTAGGGTTAAATTTCTAAATACAGCACGGGCATCGCCATCGGCCAAATCAATAACCTTCATCTCCATGGCCTGCTCGTTGAGCTCGGTAATTTGTGGTTGGCTTGGATCAATTACCCTATCGACCCCGGGTGGCAACACGTAGTTTACTGGAACCCGAGTGTAATTCTCCTCAATATTCACTGCCGAAACCTCAAACGCACCCGAGGGCAAATCGCTCTCAGGCATACCCTCCTGCCCCTGAATTAGGGCTCTATTGTATCGCCTCCATTCGCCCCGAACCAGCTCAAGGGTTGCAAATCGCAAAATTGTAGTATCCTGAAAACCCTTCATGAACATCCGCATAAAGCGAATGGACTTGAAATCCTGTATGTTTCCTATAACCTTCTCATACTCATCGATTGGTACCTTAAATTGATACCAGTTCACCTCCGATCGCTCACCATTCTCGAGCTTAGCATTGTAGGTAACCTTATCGGTAATAAAGTTGTACCCCACCTCAAGATCCTGAGGACGCAACGATATTCGATACTGATAGTAGGTTTCGTTCTCGTTAAGGGTGTAATCGTTGTTTATATCCTCACCGTTGGGCTGAATTTGACCTGCAGTGGGATAGTCCTCAACTATTCCATCGGGTGTGGGTTGATCCGATGCGGGGGAGTTCCCCTCGGGATTGTTTATCCGTTTGTACCTGTCGAGAATTCCTGATTCTGCAGCATCGTAAATGCTCGACCGGTAGTACCTAAAGTTATCGTTCGATGGGTCATCAAGTGCATCCTGATAAATTGTTGAACTCTCGCCAAACTGAGCCCGGATCTCATCGAGGTAGTTTTCGAAAAAGAGAATCTCATCGTCATCACCAAGGCCATCGAGGCCCACATCTTGGAACCGACGAGTATTGGGATCCGTATCAAAAGCATTTACTAACGATTGCACAGCGGGCACACGCCCCCAACTTGTGGTATCAACATTGGTAATGACATCCGAAGTAGGTAACCCGTTCTCGAACGATCGCCTGCCATCGCGCATCACATCCTCCGAAATTTCACCCAGGTTAATGTATAAATCTCCACCATTATGCAACGAGTCGTACACAAATGGATCCATTAGCCAGAACTCAACGTACTCGACGTTAGCCGTTTCAAAATCGGGCGAAGGCAACGAGCGCATTATTCCAGCCCACTTATCATTAGGATTTAGGAAATAACCGTCCTCGTCAACACCATTGGTATTGTAGTTGTATGGGCCTCGCTCGTTTGGGTAGAAGGCCAAGTTAAGCACCGGGATGTTAGTAGGGATTCCTGATGGGGTTTGCCTATTGGGAAAGATTTCTTTCTCAAAAATTTCGCGCACAAAATGGCTGCTTTGGGTATTCGGATCGCGACGGATGTGTCCGGGAGTAAGCGAATTATTGCGCAGGAATAGCGGGTCGATGGTATACCAAGCAAGCAATGCCCTGTTAAATCCATTCTCCAAGTCGTTTACCAAGTTGCCTTCGGGGAACAACCCTGGTTGATGCTGAGGTGTGCTAGCCAGGGCCCACGAATACCACGAGCGAAGATCGATGGAAGTTTTGGTACCTTCAAAATCATCAACATAAACGGTACCGCCTTTGCCAATTGCCCGCGAGTGGCCTGGAATAAAGTGGGCAAATTCAGCATCAAAAGCTAGGGTCGATTTTTCTTTGGTATTGATAAAGGGGAGAAAATCCACGGCTTTGGTTAGAAACCCCGACTCGGTTTGATACGATGTGTTTAACCCCCATATGGTGTTGCTTATGGCCTCGTTACCGTAGTTAACCTTTTGCGTAAAGGGCCTTTCGGTAAGATTAAGAACCGTTGCCCCAATATTGAACTTATCGGAAAATTTATAATCGAAATGAGATCCCACCAGGGTTTTGGTTTCGAAGCTGAACATATCCTGACTCTCGAGCGATATTTGTATGGGAGTGCCCGATTCTAAAAGTCCAGGGTTGATAATCTTAACAGTTCCCATGATGTAATCAACGGTGAAATCGGTTCCTTCAGTAAGTTTCATACCACCGGCCGTTACCACCACCGACCCCCGGGGTACATTCATTGCGTTTAGAGGAATTTCCGAGCTCGACGAGGATTGATATGTACCGCTAAGCCTAAACTTATTCTTTTCGGCCACCTGTTTCGCCTTGGTAAGAGTGGAATCGTATAGCTCCTGGTAAACGTAACGCTCAATCAGGTCAGGGTCTCCAATTTTTCTGGCTAAATCGCTGCCAAAGGGCTCAAGTACAGGAAAAATTATTCGTCCGTTATTGGCGTTGATGGTTACCCCCTCAATAAAGTCGAACATACCATCGGCACCAGGATCGAGGTTGCTATTGAGGTTGTCGAGATTTAGCACCGACAACAATGGGATATTTGCCGAATTACCATCGGGTAGATAGTTTACAGCTGTACCGGTTAAGTCGTTTTGATATAGAATATTTAGGTTAAATTCTTTGCGATCGATTTGGTGGCTCCCAATGTTATAAATATTCTTCATCATTAGATTCCAGGTAGGAAGCCTTGGCGATAGGTTTGTTCCCTTAAGGAGTTTTAGTATAAGGGCATCGGGAGCAGTGGTTCCATCGGTTGAGAATTCACCAACCTGATAGGTTTGCCCCCCCAGGGTGTACTCGTATGCTATGGCTAGTATCTCATCGGCATTAAGCGAGGTGTTCACAGAGATGTACCCGAGCTGCTTATTCACAGTAAACTCCGACGAATTTAATTTCCGAGCATTCTCAATTTTTTCGTAATCGGCACCACCATTAAAATTGGGTATTTGCGATAGCACAGCATTAACCTCGGAAATATTCCTTATTCCGCTATAGGTCGTCTTCATATCCTGGTAAAGGCTGTTGATATCGTTCCTTGGATGCCCAACCCCATTCACCACAAACGACTCCTTGGCGTGCATATTTTGGTAATTCTCTCCTAGGTCATGGAATGCAACAATATCGCGAGAATCGTCGAAATTTCCGCGCTTGTTGGTAACCCACACCTCAACCCGGGTGATGTTTATGCCACTATTAACAATGGGCAAGTTCCGAAGCGATTGGTTGTAGGTATCGCGAAAGTAATGCGAAATGAAGAAGTGCTTATTGGCCTCGTACTCATCGGCCTGTATCTCAAACTCCTTAGACTGGGCTCCACCGCGCACCTCGAGCACCTGGGTTTCGCTATTCTGCTTGGAGAATATGCTGGTTACGGTAAGCCTCCCAAACTTAAGTTGGGTTTTCAAACCAAACAAGCTTGAACTTCCGGTTATAAGGGTTCCGGGAAGAGGGAGCGATACGTTACCCGCCTCAATTTTCTGAATTATTTCGTCCTCAAAACCAGTGTACTCAAGCTTCACATTATTTTCGAAATCGAAAGTAGCCTCGGTATTGTAGTTCACCTCCATACGGAGTTTCTCGCCCACAGTACCGTTAACATTCATCTGAATTTTCGATTGGAAATCGAAGGTGAAGTTTTGCCGATAATTCTCGGCAATGGTTGGATTATCGGTGCGGGTACTGGTAACACCAAAAAGTAATTCCGCGGTACCCTGCGGAATAATTTCGATAACGTTACTACCAAAAATTCTATCAAAGGTTTCGCCACCTACCTGTAATCGGGGGAGTATCCCCGATCCACGAGCACTCGACTCACTCTGTCGTCTCTGCTGCCAGTAGCTACGCATCGACTGTTCGAACTGAAAGTTACGATACTCCTCTTCGCTCATCATCTGCGGTGGCCTAATGTTAATGTCGCCCACTTTGTAATACACAGTGTATTGCTTCGATTTGGCATCGTATTCCACCTCAACCCGCATATTTTGAGGATCGGACAGAAAAAGCGATGATGTTGGTTTCTGAGGATCCTGGTTGGTAGGAATTGGAAAGCGCAGCTTGGTAGTATCGGGGGGAGAAGACAGCAAATCACTCTCATCAACAATACTATTTGCACCCCAAGCCCTGTTTTGCGTGAGCAGATAATTTTGTCCGATAAGTAAAAATAGGGTAATTGCCAGTACCCTCCAGATCACTTGTGGTCCAATGTACTTCAAAGTAAACAGAAGTTATGTTTTTACAATCCCTTTAACGCATCCTTGATTAAACTCTCAACGGAATGGCTAGGATTCTGCTTTATTAGCTGTTCAATTGATTTCTCAGCCGCCCCTTTTGAAAAACCTAGCATGACTAATGCTGATAACGCTTCATGCCTAACAGTATTGTTTGCCGTGGCAAAAATATCTTGTTCCGTGGCCGACTTTCCCAGTTTGTCCTTAAGGTCAACCACAATTCGCTGTGCCGTTTTCAGGCCAATCCCCTTTATACGCTTAAGCGTATTCACATCGCCCTGCATAATAGCCTGCGAAATCTCGTCGGCTGAGAGAGAAGATAAAATTACCCTTGCGGTATTTGCTCCTACGCCCGATACGGAGATTAATTGACGAAACAACTCCCTCTCCGATTTATCGATAAAGCCATACAGCAAGTGAGCATCATCTCTCACTACTTGATGGAGATAAAGCATTGCATCGGTCTGCCCCTCAAGTGCGGCATAGGTTATCAGCGATACATTCACTACGTACCCTATTCCACCTGCTTCAATCACTGCATAGGCAGGATTTAGTTCGGCGAGTTCTCCTTTAATAAAGTCGTACATAATCCACAGTATTCTATTCGGCTTTTGATAATGGAAGGGGGTTCCTGGTAATCTCCTCGTAAGTCAATCTGTTTTTATAGATTTCGATAGCAAGGAATAGAGCGTTGCGAAACGAGTTTTCCGATGCGTTACCCTGACCAGCAATCTCAAATGCCGTTCCGTGGGCTGGGGAGGTACGAACAACAGGAAGTCCTGCAGTAAAATTTACGCCCGAATCGAAAGCAAGCGACTTGAATGGAGCCAATCCTTGGTCATGGTACATGGCCAATATGGCATCAAACTTCGAAAAGTTTACCGACCCAAAAAAACCATCGGACGGGTATGGGCCAACGGCAATTATATCCTCATTGTTAGCCTGCTTAATGGCAGGAATAATCACATCTTGCTCTTCGGAACCCAGCACTCCTGCATCGCCTGCGTGAGGATTTAGCCCAAGAACAGCAATGCGTGGTTTGCGAACACCAAAATCCTTAACCAATGAGCTATTAAGTAGCCTAAGCTTTTTTAATATTAATTCCTTGGTTATGCTGCCGGGAACCTCTGATAATGGAATATGGCCTGTTACAACTCCCACCTTCATAATATCGCTAACCAACAGCATAAGCACCTCCTTGGTGTCGAACGTACTGGCCAAATACTCTGTATGCCCTGGGAATGAAAATTTTGACGACTGTACATTCTGCTTGTTAATGGGCGAAGTGAGCAACACATCAACCTTGCCACTTTTAAGGTCGGCAATAGCTGCCTCAATTGATTGAATAGACCCCTCGCCTGCAACCTCGGTTGTTTTTCCCAGCTCAACCCTTACATTATCATCCATACAGTTGATAATGTTTGATCTCTTGGAGTTTAGTTCAGAAATATCTTTAATCTGATTGAAGTTGAAATGCTCGTGATTTATGGCCTTACGATGGTATGCTGCCACCTTTGGCGAGCCGTAAACCACGGGCACACAGAAATCGTTTACCCGGCTATCCGATAAGGTTTTAATTATCACCTCATATCCAATCCCATTAATATCGCCCTGGGTTATACCCACAACTACTTTACCGTCAATCATATATTGCTATATTTTATGGAGTATGTAATTAATTGCTATACTAATACTCACTGCATTAATTAGGCAAAGATAGCAATTTGGGTTAAAGTTCGAACAGGTTAAAAATTTTGTTTCACACCTTGGCGCTCTACTTTTATTTCCATATGAATAATAATTTACTACTGTACAATGCCCTTGGGGACACGACATATACATTGTTGAGGGCACGCATCAATTTAGATATGCTTAACCTTAAGGACTAATATGGATGTACTGCTTATGGCGGCAACCTCTGCGGAGCATGTACGATAAGTTATCCTAAGTACAATAATGCTCCCCATCGCTAAGTATACTTAGGTCTTGAGTTCGACAGCTGTTGGATATCAAGCTAAACAGTGCTTAATCGCAGATGCAAAGTTTACAATTAACGTACTCCGGAAACAAGCTTTAGGTTATTTCCGAAAGATCAACGCGTAAATCAAACTAAAAGCTAGCACGCAATTATCAAATCAAATTGTCATTTTACTAAACGTAGCATATTAATATTGTATTCACTAACTTTGCGGCAAACAAAAAAACTAAGCAATGAGCATCAACGACATTCAAGATCAGATAATTGAAGAATTCACTATGTTCGACGATTGGATGGATCGTTACCAGCAACTCATCGACCTTGGCAACGACCTAAACCCAATTGATGAAAAAAAACGTACCGAGCAGCATCTTATCAAAGGCTGTCAGAGTAAGGTTTGGGTAGATGCTGAGCTGGTAGATGGCAAGTTGCAGTTTACTGCCGATAGCGATGCTATTATTACCAAAGGTATAGTTGCCCTGCTTATCCGTGTGCTGAATAACCAATCGCCACAGCATGTTATTGATGCCGATCTTTACTTTATCGATAAGATTGGTTTAAAGGAGAACCTCTCGCCCACCCGATCGAATGGCTTACTGGCAATGATAAAACAGATGAAGCTTTACGCTTTGGCGTACCAAGCCAAAATGAACGGATAAACAAACATTTTGACATTTGACCTGTTACTGAATCAGTCGTAACTAAACAAAACGAAAACAAAGCTATGTCGCAACCACTCGATATTCTTGCCGTTGAAGCCAATATTGTAAAGATCCTTAAGGATGTTTTTGATCCTGAAATTCCCGTTAATATATATGATCTAGGATTGATTTACGAGGTTGATGTGGAGGAGAGCGGTAAAACTTATGTAAAAATGACCCTTACTGCTCCCAACTGCCCAATGGCCGATCAGCTGCTACAGGAGGTAAACGACCGCGTTGCTGAGGTGGATGGTGTTACCGAAGTTGTGCTTAACCTAACCTTTGACCCGCCTTGGGACAAAAGCATGATGAGCGAGGAAGCCATGCTGGAACTTGGCTTCTTGTAGTCGATCTGCTTTTCGCAATATCATCTGCAAAAAATCATAGTATTACCTACTTCCTGGCTGTAAATTTGCAGCAAAATACCATATAGTTATGACTCTCAAAAGCATACTGAGCTATGCCCGAAGCTACTCAATCATTAGCTTTGGCCTTGCTATTTTTGCCCTAGGCTGGACCGCATTCCTTATCCCACATCGCATTACTGGTAGCGGAGTTTCCGGTATCGGTGCGCTAGTGTTTTACGCCACAGAAATTCCTGTTGGTTACACATTTTTTGCGGTAAACCTTGGTTTGCTCCTGGTGGCCATTAGGGTATTGGGCGCTAACTTTGGCGTAAAAACAGTATTTGGCGTTGTAATTGCCGCATTGTTACTTTCTATTCTTCAGTCGGTAATTCAGGCACCAGTTGTAGAAGATAAGTTCCTATCCACAATAATTGGTGGCGGTTTAGGGGGTGTTGGACTGGGAATAATTTTTACTCAGGGAGGGAGTACTGGAGGAACCGATATCATTGCAATGATTGTGAATAAATATAGAAACATCAGTCCCGGAAGGGTAATCCTGCTGTGCGATGTTTTTATTATTGGTTCTTCGTTTTTGGTGCTTACCGATATGGAACCCGCAAAACGAATCGAAACTATTGTTTATGGATATGTGGCTATGGCGCTTCAGGCATATGCAATCGATACGCTACTCTCGGGTAATAGGCAGTCGGTTCAGGTACTAATATTCTCAAAAAAATACGATGAGATTGCCAACAAAATATCCGCCGGTATGGGTAGGGGTGCCACGGTTATTGATGGTATGGGCTGGTTCACTAAGGAGCCACAAAAAGTGCTAATCACACTTGTGAGAAAGCACGAGGCGAGCGATCTTTACCGAATGATTAAAGAAGTGGACAGCAAAGCATTCATATCGGTTTCGAATGTTATGGGCGTTTATGGCAAGGGATTCGAACAGATTAGAAATTAATGCCAGGCAGCTCACCTAGGACAACCAACTGTATTACAACTAACAACAACTCAACGTTTCACGTTGAAAGGTTCAAAGCCCTGCAGAATTGCGGGGCTTTTGAACTTTTGGCAATCCGAGTTTTATTGAAGCCACTTTGCTACCTTTGCAAAAAATATCACCCCTAATAATATTATGACAATGAAACTTGCCCCCGTACTAAAAATGGCCCGGATGTATTCAATTATTGTATTTGGGCTTTTCCTGTATTCTCTGTCGTGGACAGCCTTTTTGCTACCGCACAAAATTACCGGAGGAGGTGTTTCTGGTATAGGTGCGCTAATATACTACGCAACAGGTTTCCCCCTTGGATACACCTACTTCCTTATTAATATTGGGCTAATCCTTCTTGCCATAAAGGCCTTGGGTGCAAGCTTTGGTGTAAAAACCATATTTGGTGTTGTTGCTGGGTCGGTTCTGCTTTCGATACTGCAATCGTACATTCATATGCCTGTGGTGGAGGACAAATTCCTGTCGGCAATTATTGGAGGAATCCTATCGGGGGTTGGATTAGGGATTATATTTACCCAGGGAGGCAGCACGGGGGGAACCGATATTATAGCCATGATTGTAAACAAATATCGCAATATAAGCCCTGGCAGAGTTATCCTGATGTGCGATGTATTTATCATAGGGTCATCGTTTTTTGTTCTAACCGAACTCCCTCCGGTTAAACGCATCGAAACAATTGTGTATGGTTATGTGGCCATGGCCATTACTGCTTATGCAATCGATGCGGTGCTTTCGGGAAGTCGCCAATCTGTTCAAATGTTTATCTTTTCGCGGCAATACAGCGAAATTGCCGATAGTATTACCAGCAAAATTAATCGTGGAGTAACTGTAATTGACGGTGTTGGATGGTACTCTAAAGAAAACCAAAAGGTTGTGATCACCCTTGTTCGAAAGCATGAAGTGAGCGATATCTATAAAATAATCAAAGAGATTGACCATAACGCCTTTGTGTCGGTTGCTAACGTGATGGGCGTATACGGACAAGGGTTTGAGCGGATTCGCTCATAGCGATTCGAGCATAGTAAAAAATCACCAATAGGGTTAAAATACACCTCATAAGCTAGGACTTTCAAGGCAAAATATCTTTATTTGCCATATAGTTTTCACATCTAAATTAAACCATGAAAAAATTTGTTGCTATTGTTACCATAAGCATTGCTGCCGTTGCTGCTGTTGCTTTATTTTCCAAAACGCCCCCCTCCACACCCAAAATCAACAAGTCCGACTATCGGGTAACTATAGATGAACAGCCCAAGAAAGAATATGGTATTGCAATAGATTCTTTCAATATTGAAACGTTCACCGTTAAGCGGAACCAAACCTTGGGCGTCATTATGCATTCGCATGGTGTAAGCGGACAACTGATAAATCAGCTACCCAGCAAAACCAAAGATATTTTTAACATCCGTTCAGTACGGGCAGGAAATAAATACAAAATTTTCTCATCCCCTGATACCACAAACAAAACCGAATACCTGGTTTACGAGCACTCACAGGTAGATTACGTTGTTTTTCACTTTGGCGATTCGCTTAGCGTTTCCCTTGGCCAGCGAGATATCACCCCTGTAACCCGCATTAGTGAGGCGGAAATATCCTCATCGCTTTGGGAGGCAATGAATAATCACAATCTTAATCCAGTGCTAGCATTGGATCTTTCCGATATTTTTGCTTGGGCTGTCGATTTTTTTGGCCTTTACAATGGCGATAAGTTTAAAGCCGTTTATGATGAGCTATATGTTGGCGACGAGCCCATTGGTGTTGGGACAATCCACGCGGCCTGGTTTGAACACAGGGGACATAAATACTACGCTTTCCGTTATATGCAAGATTCTGTGTGGAGTTACTGGGACGAACAGGGCAATAGCTTACGGAAAGCATTCCTTAAAGCCCCTCTTCGCTTCTCGCGAATTAGCTCCGGTTTTTCCTACAATCGGATGCATCCAATACTTAAGATTAATCGGCCACACACTGGTGTTGATTATGCCGCTCCCGAGGGAACACCGGTTGTTGCTCTTGGCGATGGAGTAGTAATAGCAAAGGGTTACAACAATGCGGCTGGTAACTTTGTAAGGATTAAACATAACAGCGTATACACAACCGGTTACAATCACTTCTCGCGTTTTGGTAAAGGTATTGCCCAAGGTGTTCGTGTTCAGCAAGGGCAAATTATTGGTTATGTGGGAAAAACAGGCCTGGCCACTGGCCCGCACCTCGATATGCGATTTTGGAAAAACGGAAAAGCAATTGATCCGCTAAAGGTAGAAGCCCCGCCAGTTGAACCCATTAAGGACGAACTCAAGAATAATTATGCTAAGACCATTGCTCCCCTCAGGGTAAAACTCGATAGCATTTCGCTAAAACCAGTTTTCCCAAGTCATAGTGCATATTCATCTTTCTAAAAAAACCGATAATCGACCTTATCCCTGCCGAGCAAAACCGAGCATATAGATAAAGTCTATATCCGTTGGGGGTATTGACTTTAATCCCATTTGGATATAATTTGCGTGTAAAAGCCTGCTATGAAAACACGTAAAATCAGGACAAAAGGAACCTCATGGGTAATTTTTGCAATCATAACCTTTTTCCCTGCATGCCGATTGGCATACTACCCTACAAGCTATAACGCACCAGTATTGCAAAAACAAGGCGATACTCAAATTACTGGAGTAATTGGTCTTGGTAACAACGAGATACAGGTTGCTTACGCAACATTCGACCATGTTGGACTTACCCTTACCGGCAGCTATTTTGCCGAAAAAAAGGAGATCACAATAGAAGATGAGGTGAGGGAGATTACAGAACACTTCACTTACCTTGAGGGCGGGGTTGGGTACTTTGACCAAATTGGAAGCTTTGGCAAGTACGGAATATTTGGGGGTGCCGGTTTGGGGAGAGTACCGGCCGATTTCCGCAACTCGTTCTACGATGGCAACCAAACCTCGTTACGTAAAAAGTTGTTTCTCCAACCAGCCATAGGCTTTACAAGCAAGCTGGTAGATGTTAATGGGGTGCTAAGGCTCTCGGCTGTAAATATCAACAAGGAAACAAACCTATTTGCTGAACCCGGCGTTGTGCTCTTAATGGGTTACAAAAACCTGAAATTTTATGCTGATGCAGGCCTATCGTTACCATACAAACACACGGGAAGCCTTACGTGGGACCACAACTTTTTCATCATTGGATTTGGGGTTCAACTCAACTTCAACATTTTGGGCAACTAGAATTCTGATTACTTCTGCTCCAGCTGCTTCACTAGGGTTTCAATTACCTTAGGGAAATGTTTGTACTCCAACTCATGCACTTTGGCGGCAACTGTTTGAGGTGTATCGGTGCTTTCTATTGCGCATCGTGCTTGGAATACGATATCACCCTTATCGTAATGCTCATTTACATAGTGTATGGTAATACCTGTTTCTTTTTCGTCTGCTAAAACAACCGCCTCATGCACCTTATTACCATACATACCTTTCCCTCCAAATTTTGGGAGCAAGGCCGGATGAATATTAATTATTCTGCCACGATAAGCTTCAACTATATTCTGAGGAATAAGCCTTAAAAACCCTGCTAATACAACAAAATCTATCCCCCGGCTTTGCAATTCCATTAGCACTTTCCCATCTCTAAGGCTGGTTAAATTGAATACGATGTGCTCAATGCCCAACCTTTTAGCCCTTTCCAGCACAAAAGCGTTAGGATTATCCGAAAGGATTAGAGATACTTTGGCTAGTTTTGAGCCCACAAACCACGAATTTATGTTCTCGGCATTGCTGCCAGAGCCAGATGCGAAAATGGCTATACTCCTCATTATATGAACGTTTAATTAATTTGAGGTTAAAAAAAGGAAAAAAGTATGGTATAAAGCATCAAAAATAAAAACAAAAAATATACTTTTGCCCAGAATTTAAGATTAAGCATTTTTATATTAGCTTAATATTTTTTTCTTTGCATTTGAATAAACCAATTTACTAATTTAACATTTAAAGCTATGTCTGATATTGCTACCAGAGTTAAGGCCATTATCGTTGACAAGTTGGGAGTTGATGAGAATGAGGTAACTCCAGAGGCCAGCTTCACAAACGATTTAGGTGCAGATTCACTCGACACCGTTGAGTTGATTATGGAATTCGAAAAGGAATTCAACCTTTCTATTCCTGACGAAGAAGCTGAAAAGATCAGTTCAGTTGGCGATGCTATAACCTACATCGAAAACAACTCAAAGTAAGAATTTTCAAAACCTGACAGTTTTTCTATTAACTATTTTGAACTATGGAGCTAAAACGTGTTGTTGTAACAGGACTTGGAACGCTTAACCCCATTGGGAATAATATTAATGAGTTTTGTAACAATCTAGAGCAAGGTGTTAGCGGATCGGAGCTAATTACAAGCTTTGATACTACCAAGTTCAAAACCAAATTTGCCTGTCAGGTAAAAAATTTCGATCCTCTCCAACATTTCGATCGTAAGGAGCTACGCAAGTACGATCCTTACTGTCAGTATGCTATGGTTTCGGCTCATGAAGCATTTCTCGATTCAGGTTTAGATCTTGATAAGATTGACCACGATGAAGCAGGAGTTATCTGGGCCTCTGGAATTGGAGGGATTCAAACTTTTATGGAAGAGATGAAAGGCTACATCGCGGGGGACTTTACTCCGCGGTTTAGCCCTTTCTTTATTCCAAGAATGATTGCCGATATTGCCTCGGGACACATTAGTATTCGCTATGGGTTTAGAGGGCCAAACTACTCAACCGTTTCTGCTTGTGCATCATCTACTCACGCATTAATCGATGCGCTTAACCTTATTCGTCTTGGTCAAGCTACAATAATACTTACCGGCGGATCTGAGGCATCAGTTAACGAAGCAGGGATGGGTGGTTTCAATTCAATGCAGGCAATCTCCACAAATAACGAAAATTACAAAACAGCTTCCCGCCCATTTGACGGTACCCGCGATGGATTTGTAATGGGCGAAGGTGCTGGTGCGATAATTCTCGAAGAGTATGAGCACGCCAAAGCTAGAGGTGCAAAAATTTATGCCGAGCTAGCCGGTGGAGGAATGACAGCCGATGCACACCACTTTACAGCTCCACATCCCGAGGGATTAGGCGCTAAAAACGTGATGATTAGAACGCTTAAAAATGCAAACCTTATGGTTGAGGATGTTGATTACATCAATGTTCACGGTACTGCAACCCCACTGGGCGATATTGCCGAAATTAAGGCCATCACCTCAGTATTTGGTGAGCACGCATACAAGCTAAGCCTAAGTTCAACCAAATCGATGACTGGACACCTGCTTGGTGCAACTGGTGCCGTTGAAGCTATTGCCTCAATACTTGCAATAAACAAGGGATTTATTCCCCCAACTATTAACCACACTGTTGCCGACCCTGAGATTGACCCTAAAGTTGATTTAACCCTTAATAAGGCCAAGAAGCGTGACGTTAACGTAGCGCTTAGCAATACTTTTGGATTTGGTGGTCACAACTCTAGTGTTGTCTTCAAAAAATTTGTTGAATAGATCAAGTGATTCGTTTCTTCTTTAGGACAAATAAATTTGAACGCAATAGCGCTGATGTAATTTTTAAACGCCAGCTTCGTACTGACTTTGCCCTAAATCCAAGAACTCTAGAACTGTACAAAATTGCCCTAATTCACAAATCAGCAACTACAGCTATATCTAGCGGCAAAAAGGTAAACAATGAGCGCTTAGAATACCTTGGTGACTCAATTATTGATTCTATTGTTGCTGAGTACCTTTTTATTAATTTCCCAAACGAAGACGAAGGCTTCCTCACCAAAATGCGTTCGCGCATTGTTAGCAGAAGTAGCCTTAATGCAATTGCTCAAGCCATTGGGCTAGACAAATTGGTTGTTACACAAACCAACAACCCACTTGCCCAAAAGCATATTTATGGTGATGCTCTCGAAGCATTTGTAGGAGCTATATACCTCGACAAAGGGTTTAAAGCTACCCGAAAATGGATAAACACATTTATCCTTTGTAAGCATATCGATCTTCATGAGCTAAGGCAAACCGAGACCGACTATAAAAGTCGGATCATTGAGTTGGCCCAAAAAAATAAGCTCAACATACAATTTGAATGCATTGAGCAACCAACCCCCCGCGGCCAAAACCCATCCTTTGAGGCAAAGTTGAGCCTTAATGATCGCCTGCTTGGAACTGGGTATGGTACATCGAAAAAAGAAGCCGAACAGAACGCTGCTATGGTTGCCCTGGAACGAATCGACATTTTCCCCCTCCCAAATCAACAGCTCAAACCCGAAACTATTAGCTGGGAGAACTAAATCTAGATAGAGATACTTCTTAACTGTAGCTAAAATTTGGTTGTCCTATGAAAAAAAAGCAGATAAAGCTTGAGGTGCCAAGCGAGGATGCCCAATATTTTGCCATTTCTACCACACTATCGATACACAAGCTGGCCTGGGAACTCAATTCAAACCTCCACCTTAAGCTGTCGCAGGTTGCCCCAATCGATTTCAAACAAGCCTGCTTCCCTTGCCTAAAGGACGAGGAGGGCTTGCCCCAAAACAATATCCTGATTGTAAAAAATAAGCTAGAAGCGAGTATACTGGTAAAGGAGCTTGCCAATGTGGACTTTATCTTGAAGATTCAAGGAGCTGTTGGCACAAACGAGGTGAAGGACTTTATAAGCAGATTAAAAAAGATACAATCAATTGCGGCAATAATTGGTATCGATCCTAAAAAGATCAAAGGTTTGGGGATTTTTCAACATTTATAGCCGCTCGCCAAAACTGGTATAAAAACAATACAGGCGGNNCAACCCCCCCGCCTGTATTAACCCTAAAACCTTAAACCTATGAAAAAACACTCTATTGATCTTTCCTGAGAGGAAAGTAGAATGATTTAACAGTGCAAAGATAACCATTAAATCAGCTAATAGGAATTAACGTGTGTTAAATACTGTTAACCCTTAGCAGAAAGGTGTTTCAAAGTATTTACATTTGTGTTCATGAGACGCAGCGCAATATGGATATTGGCCAGCCTGATTATGTTGGCAACCATCGGTTTAATCATGGTGCAAACCAAGTGGGTGAAAATTGCTATTGAGGTTAAAGATGAACAGTTCTGGCAAACGGCCAAATTGGCCCTCGATAAAATTAGCACCGAGGTTGAACGACAGGAGACTATAGTTCAGGTAATTGATGAGATTAGCCCTTATGCCACCGCTGGCTCATCATCCTCGCCAAGGCTAACCTACCACTACAGTACATTTAATCGCACCCGCAGTGGAATTCGATCGATGGAAAAGAACCAGCAGGTTTTTACCCTCCGGCAACTCGATACCCTAAAAATTCCATCTGTAGCAAACTTTACCGGTGCCGATTCGCTTCAAGTAGTTAGGGTTGACAAAAACTTATGGGATATAAAACCCGTGAGACAATCGGCTAAAAGCGGTGAGATTGGCTTCAATATCACTATCGACGATAAATTGATGAACAAAACGGTTTTCGTTGAGAATATTGTGGACAAGATGATTCGTATTGAACTGCCCATCGAGGAGCGAATACCTCATCCAGTGCTCGACACCATTATTCGCAACGAGTTTGTCAAGCTGGGCATAAAGGCTAAGTACGAGTACAAGCTTGCATCAGAGAACGATAGCACCGTTTACAAATCGTCAGGCTACAGTAACACAGCCGCTACAAAGCTTAGTAAAAATATGTTCCCCAACGATTTTTTCTCAAAGAAGTACTTCTTATCGGTGTACTTTCCAAACCAGAAATCATACGTGCTGAGCTCGCTGGGTACCATGACATTTACTACCTTTTTGCTCACCATCATAATCATACTAAGCTTTACGGTTACTATAGCCATCATATTTAAGCAGAAAAGATTATCGGAAATCAAAAGTGATTTTGTGAGCAATATGACCCATGAGCTCAAAACCCCCATATCAACCATCTCGCTGGCAGCCCAAATGCTGAAAGACGATACTATACCCGACGAGAATAAACGAACGGGCTATTTAGGGGGAGTTATCTCAGAGGAAAGCAAACGGTTGGGATTACAGGTTGAAAAAGTGCTACAAATGGCTATCTTTGAAAAGACAAAGCTAAAGTTGAAAATTAAGCCTATCAACCTGCACCAAATCATCAGTAAGGTTAGCCAATCGTTTGAAATACAATTAAACAACGTGAATGGCACATTGATTTCGAATCTTTACGCAAAACAGCCTGAAATTTTGGGCGATGAAATACACATTACCAATGTGGTGAATAACCTGCTCGACAACGCAGTGAAATACCGTAATGGCAACCCACAGATAACCATATCAACAAAAGACACTTCCAAGGGACTATTATTTACAGTAGAGGACAACGGTATAGGCATTAGCAGAGAAAACCAACGCCGCATATTCGATCAGTTTTACCGCGTGCCCACAGGGAATATACACAATGTTAAGGGATTTGGCCTTGGGCTATGCTATGTTAAGAAAATTTTAGAGGAGCACGGCGGAAAGATTTGGGTTGAAAGCAGCCTGGGCAAGGGGAGTACTTTTAGCTGCTTCCTGCCATGGAATGGACCAAACGAGAAAAACTCATTTAATTAACAAAAATACTACTATGGAAAAGGCAAAAGTTAGAATTCTGCTTGCAGAAGACGACGAGAATTTAGGACTACTCCTAAAGGAGTACCTGCTGGCTAAAGGATACGATACCGACCTATATAAGGATGGCGAGAAAGCCTATAAGGGATTTAATAATAACCACTACGATATCTGCATTCTGGATGTAATGATGCCTATTAAGGATGGTTTTACGTTGGCAAAGGAAATTAGAACCATCAACAGCAGTATGCCCATCCTATTCTTAACAGCCAAATCGATGAAGGAAGATGTACTAGAAGGATTTACTCTTGGTGCCGATGATTACATGACTAAACCTTTTAGCATTGAGGAGCTGCTCCTGCGCATTGAGGCAATCCTGAGAAGAACTCGTAATGACCCATCATCGTCAGAGCAAGAGGTTTTCCAAATTGGCAACTACGAATTTGATGTAACCAAGCAAATGCTTACCCTGGGGAAAGATTCAAAACGCCTAACCACCAAGGAATCGGAGTTGTTAAGGTATTTGTGCCTGAACAAGAACTCCGTTCTTGATCGGAATTTTGCGCTCAAAACCATATGGATTGACGACAGCTACTTTAATGCGCGAAGTATGGATGTATACATCACCAAGCTAAGGAAATATCTTAGTGAAGATCCTACTGTAGAAATAATCAACGTGCGGGGCAAAGGATTCAAACTCATATCTAATTCTTAGGGTAATTTGCGTCAATGGTGCAAGGCATCTGATTCCCCAATAGGGGGGAAATCCCTGTTTTGTTGTAACATGACATAGCAATCAATAATTTCTAAAAAAAACAACCATTTTGCTTCTTTTTCGTTAACTTTGTAGTACGGTGAAGTAGAAGTACTCATTGTAATCTCAATTTTTTGTGCTATCATTGAGAGTTGAAACCTGCATTGAAAAAGTACTTATTATGGAAAAGATAGTAATTGAACCCACCAACGAAACGCCCAAAGTTGTTCTTGATAAGGAAAACAGTGTCTTTGAGTTTTCGGGGAATTCTTTACCAGAGGATGTGTCGACCTTTTTCTGCCCTATACTATCATGGTTCGACGAGTATGCAAAAGCGCCCAACAAAACCACCAAGGTCAACTTTAACTTTGAATACTACAACACATCGTCATCTAAGATGATTCTTAAACTCCTTGAAAAGTTTAGAGATATCCATCGTAATGGTTTTGAAGTGGAAGTTAATTGGCATTATCTTGAGGACGATGAGGATATGATAGAGGCTGGTGAGGATTACTCGGAGAACATTAAAGTGCCATTTAAGTTTATTGCACATTCAAAATGATCTGTCCCAATATTATGTAATCATACCCAAACCAAATGGCACTAAACCTACGCCTTGCAACGCTAAAACTCTTTGGGCAGTTCCCCAAAACCGAAGAGTACGAAAAGAGGGAGTATGCTCTAAGGGAAGAGTATGCCGAATTTTTACAATTTGGTGAGTCGGATGAGTATAAGAATTACCTCGCATTAAAAGAATTTGTAGAGTCGGGAGAACCCGAAAAAGTAAAACAGGAACTAGGCCAGCTAAAATACAATGGATCTCAGGAGCACAAACGTGAACTTGAACTCAAGAACCTGAAAAAAAGCAAGGCAATAAAAAACTACCTCCACGTTAAAAATTCCGATACTCCTGATTTTATTGCTTCAATTGAAAACTCCGACAAACCCTCACGTTATCAGGATCTAAAGCAGTTTGTAAACTCATCGGAGTACAAGGGTCAACGCAAGGAGCACAAAAAGAACAACACCGAAGAATACCAAAAGGAGACAGAGTTCAACAATTTGCAGAAAGACGCTGAATTAAAAAAATATTTTAAACTTAAGAACTGGAAACCCCTGAAAGATTACCTTGCGCTAGAGGGCACTGATACTGTAACCCAATACTACGAATTAGAAAAATACATATCATCTAGCGAATTTGCAGAGCGTAAAGAATACTTGCTCTCCAAAGATAAGTTTAAAAAAACCGAGGCATACCAGAAACTGGTTGAATATCAAAATTTGGACAAATCGGAAAAAATTGTTTGGTTCCATAAGACCCAGAACTCCAAAAAGTTTGATGAGATTAAGCGTTGGGAACTTTCCTTTGCTGATGAGTTCGATGGCAATAGCCTGAATACTGAAAAATGGCTGCCCCGCTACTTCTGGGGAGAGGCACTAATTCACAAAAGCTATTCACTAGCAGGAGATCAGCACGCATATACCGATGGGAAAAACATTGAACTTGATAGTAATACCTTAAAGATTATTACAAAGAGAGAGAAAGCTGAAGGGCTTTCATGGGATAAGCGATATGGTTTTGTTCCAAAATCATTCGAGTACACCTCGGGCATAATAAACACCGGACAAACTTTCCGTCAATTATATGGGAAATTTGAGGCCAAGGTTAAGTTCACAATGGCCCCCAACCTTTTCCATGCTTTCTGGCTTGTGGGCGACACGATGGTTCCGCACATTGATGTTTTTCGCCAGAATGGGAGCAAAAAACCAAGCGTTCAGGGGTCAATGTATTGGATGAATGGTGATAAAATGCGTAGCTTTAAAGCTCCTTTAAGCGGCTTTAACTTTACCAACAACTACTACATCCTTGGCATAGAGTGGACTGCCAATAAGTTGACCTGGAAGATAAACGGTATAACATATGCAGAGTCATCATCAAATGTTCCAGATAGTCCCGCGTACCTAGTATTCTCTTCTGGAGTAAAAGGTGGCCTTGCTAATCAATCATTACCTGCCCAGATGCAGATTGAATGGGTAAGATGCTGGCGTAACCTGAACCAATAACAAGTATAATATCATTATAACGTGAAGGGGCTTGGATAAATTCCAAGCCCCTTCAGTATATTGAGAACTAATCGAACCTAGTCCATCTTTAGCACGGCCAAGAATGCTTGCTGGGGAACCTCAACATTACCAACCTGGCGCATACGTTTCTTCCCTTTTTTCTGCTTCTCAAGCAGCTTTCGCTTTCGTGAGATATCGCCTCCATAACACTTGGCAGTAACATCCTTGCGGAGCGCTTTGATGGTTTCACGTGCAATAACCTTAGTCCCGATGGCTGCCTGTACGGCAATATCGAACTGTTGGCGCGGGATAAGTTCCTTAAGCTTCTCGCACATTCTACGGCCAAATGGGTAGGCATAATCTCGATGAATTAGAGTAGATAGGGCATCAACCATTTCACCGTTGAGCAAAACATCGAGCCTTACCAGGCTAGCCATTTGGTACCCCTCCATATGGTAATCGAGTGAGGCATAGCCCCTTGAAAGCGACTTAAGCTTGTCGTAAAAGTCGAATACGATCTCCGAAAGTGGCATTATAAAGGTTAGTTCAATCCTATCGGTAGTTAGGAATACTTGGTTTTTCAGCTCCCCGCGCTTATCTATACACAGCTTCATTACTGCCCCCAACGATTCGCTATTGGTTATGATCTGGGCCTTAATGGTAGGCTCCTCAATCCGATCGATCAGATTTGGAGCAGGGAGTCCGCTGGGGTTATGAATCTCAATGGTTTCGCCCTTGGTGGTGTATACATTGTACGATACGTTGGGAACGGTGGTAATCACATCCATATCGAACTCTCGGTAAAGTCTCTCCTGCACTATCTCCATATGGAGTAGACCTAAAAATCCACACCTAAATCCAAAACCTAAGGCCAGTGAACTTTCCGGTTCGTATGTAAGGGAAGCGTCGTTAAGTTTCAGCTTATCAAGCGATGCCCGCAGATCCTCATAATCGTCGGCTTCGACAGGATACAAGCCGGCAAATACCATAGGTTTAACATCTTCGAAACCAGCAATACCCTTGCTACATGGCTTATCAACATGGGTAATGGTATCACCCACTTTCACCTCCGATGAGTTTTTGATCCCAGATATAATATAGCCCACATCACCTGCACCAATAGAATCTCTAGGCAACATTTTTAAGCGTAAAATACCAACCTCATCAGCATCGTATTGCTGATTTGTGTTGAAGAACTTCACCCTTTGGCCCTTGCGTATAGTTCCGTTAAACACCTTGAAATAGGCAATAATCCCCCTAAATGGGTTGAATACAGAATCGAAGATAAGCGCTTGCAGCGGAGCGTCAGGATCGCCCTGGGGCGCAGGTACACGGCTTATAATGGCTTTAAGCACCTCCTCTACCCCCTCTCCCGTTTTTGCACTTGTAGCAATAATATCATCCCTGTCGCAGCCAATGAGCTCCACTATCTGATCTTTCACATCGTCAACCATGGCGGCGTCCATATCAATCTTGTTTACCACGGGAATGATCTCCAGATCATGCCCAATGGCCAGATATAGGTTGGAAATGGTTTGCGCCTGAATACCCTGGGTTGCATCAACAATAAGCAATGCTCCCTCGCATGAGGCTATGGCACGAGATACTTCGTACGAAAAATCGACGTGCCCGGGGGTATCTATCAGATTAAGCTGATATTTCTGCCCATCCTCCTCGTAGTCCATTTGAATGGCGTGGCTCTTGATGGTTATGCCCTTCTCCCGCTCCAGGTCCATACTATCGAGCACCTGCTCCTGCGTCTCCTTATCGGTAAGCGTATGGGTAAATTCGAGTAACCTATCGGCTAGAGTACTCTTACCGTGGTCAATGTGAGCGATGATGCAAAAGTTCCTGATGTTGTTCATGTTGTTCGCCATTTGGTGCGCAAAGATATTTAAAATTGAGGAATTTGTGAATAGATTGTAATAAAACGCGGTGCACAAAAAAAGGAGGGCTTTGCCCTCCTTTGCTATCTTTTTGGGTTGGGCTAAAGTTTCCGCTTAACCTCAACCTCTTGGAACGACTCAATGTTATCGCCCACTTTAATATCGTTAAAGTTATTTATATTCAGACCACATTCGAAACCGTGGTTTACCTCCTTGGCATCGTCCTTGAAACGCTTGAGTGAACCCAGATCGCCTGTATAAACCACAATACCGTCGCGAATCAATCGACATTTGGCATTACGGAGTATTTTACCCTCACGAACAATACATCCGGCAACCGTTCCAACCTTGGTGATCTTAAAGGTATCAAGCACCTCGGCTGTTCCAAGAATTTCCTCCTTGATCTCTGGCGAAAGCATACCCTCCATGGCAGCCTTAACCTCGTTGATGGCGTCGTAAATGATGGAATACATCCGGATGTCAATCTCCTCCTTCTCTGCCAATCGGCGGGCACCCATTGAAGGCCGCACTTGGAATCCGATTACAATGGCATTTGATGCGGCAGCCAAAAGAATATCGGACTCGGAGATTTGGCCAACAGCCTTATGGATTACGTTAACCTGTATTTGCTCTGTAGATTGCTTAATTAGCGAATCGGATAGAGCCTCTATGGAGCCATCCACGTCGCCCTTAAGCACTATATTCAGCTCTTGGAAGTTTCCAATGGCAATTCGTCGTCCAATCTCATCGAGAGTAATATGTTTTTGAGCTCTAAGCCCCTGCATACGCTGTAACTGCTCGCGCTTGTTGGCAATATCCTTGGCCTCCTTGTCGGTATCCATTATATTAAAGTAGTCTCCCGCTAAAGGTGCACCATCGAGACCAATAACCTGAACTGGTGTTGATGGACCAGCTTCGGTAATGCGCTTACCCCTTTCGTTGAACATAGCCTTAACGTGTCCAAAATGAGTACCGGCAATCATTATATCGCCCTGATGTAGCGTTCCAGCCTGAACCAAAACGGTAGCGGTATATCCTCTACCCTTATCTAGCGACGATTCGATGATAGTACCAACGGCCTTCTTGTTTGGATTAGCACTAAGATCAAGCATTTCGGCTTCAAGGAGGACTTTATCTAAAAGTTTATCGATATTCAAGCCCTCCTTAGCTGAGATGTCCTGACTTTGATACTTACCACCCCACTCCTCAACCAGGTAGTTCATATTGGCCAGCGATTCTTTGATCTTCTCAGGATTAGCGTTGGGTCTATCTATTTTATTAATGGCAAATACAATGGGAACACCTGCAGCGCTGGCGTGATTAATAGCCTCAACAGTTTGTGGCATCACATTGTCATCGGCAGATACTACAATAATAGCGACATCGGTGATTTTAGCACCCCTAGCACGCATTGCGGTAAAGGCTTCGTGTCCGGGAGTATCAAGGAAGGTAATCTGTTTGCCTTCAGCCACTTCAACTGCGTATGCGCCAATGTGCTGTGTAATTCCGCCTGCCTCTCCGGCAATTACATTGGCATTACGAATAAAGTCGAGCAACGAAGTTTTTCCGTGGTCTACGTGCCCCATCACGGTAACAATCGGAGCGCGAGGCTTCAGATCCTCTGGTTTGTCCTCCTCGTTACCTATTGCTTCCTGCAGATCGATGCTAACAAACTCTACCTCATAGCCAAACTCATCGGCAACAAGAGCCATAGTTTCTGCATCGAGCCTTTGGTTAATCGATACCATAAGGCCGAGGTTCATGCAAACCTCTATTACCTCAGTAGGTGATACATTTATCATGTTGGCCAGCTCGTTAGCCGAAACAAACTCGGTTACCTTGAGAATGCTCTTTTCCTTCATCTCCCTTTCGAGTTCCTCCTGCTGGCGTGCACTTACCATATCGCGCTTCTCGCGCCTATATTTTGATCCCTTTGATTTTGCTCCCTTGCTTGTAAGGCGAGCCAAGGTTTCCTTAATTTGCTTTTGAACATCTTCCTCGCTAACCTCCTGACGAAGTTGTTTCTTCTTCTTTTTCTTGATGTTGGGCCCAGATCCAGTGGATGCTTGGTTGGGCTTATGGGGAGTTGCTCCGGTACCTTTATTGTCGGGTCCAACAGCAACCTTTTGGTTATCCTTCCGAATTCTTTTCCGGCGTTTTTTCTTGGCTTTTGCTTTTTCGTCGGCAGCAGCATTCCCTGGGCTAGCTTGTTTCTTCTTGGGCTCCATGTTGGCCAAGTCTATCTTGCCAACAACAGTAGGACCAGATAGTTTTTCTACCTCTGAACGGTAAAGCACATCTTCAGTCTTAACCTTTTCTTCAGCCTTAGGTTCTGCCGGTTTTTGAGCAGGTTTTGCAACCGGTGCTTTGCTTTTGGCCTCGTCAGTATCGGGCTTTTTGGCTTTTGTCGGTTTGGGCTCCTCCTTGGGGGCAGCCTTTTCAACTTTTGGTTCTTCGGTTCTTTTAACTTTTTTTATAGGCCTACGCTGGTTTATCTCATCGACATTAACCTTGCCCACAACTTTGGGCTGTTCAATGCGCTGCGTCTCTGTCTCAATATGCTCTATCTCTGGCTCTTTTGGTTTATCTTTGGGCACTGGCTTTTCAATGGGCTTCTCCTCCTTGGGGGCAGGCTTTTCCTCTTTCTTTTCAGCATCTAGGTCTATCTTACCCTTAACCTTAAGCTGGATTTGAGGTTTTTCAGTTTTGTAGGTTTCCTTTTCTGGAGCAACATTCTTGACAATCACCTCATCATCACCTGCATCGCTATCTTCCTCATCGGATACAGCATCATCCACATCCTCGATGGAAACTGATTCTTTCTTCTCGCGAAGATTTTGCAGACTAACCTTTTGCGATTCCTTCTTGAGGTTAATCTCGGCGCCAAACTCTTTGGCAAGTACTTGGTACAGGCTGGCATCTACCTTGGTATTGGGGTTACTCTCTATCTTGTGACCCTTTTTGTTCAGAAAATCCACCAGAGTAGAAATACCAACGTTAAACTCTCTTGCCAATTTACTTAATCTTATTGCTTTCTCGGCGTTTGTCATATTATGTTAATCCAGGTTTTGAAAATTGTTGCAAATCTAAGCTAAAGCCTGTACTATTCAAATTCTGATTCTAAAATTCTAATTACTTCTTTAACTGTTTCTTCCTCTAAATCGGTTCTTCTAACAAGCTCTAGGTAAGGTATCTCAAGCACGCTCTTGGCGGTGTCGCATCCAATACCTTTTAGTACATCTATAATCCAGCCATCAATCTCATCGGTAAACTCATCGAGGTTAACATCCTCCTCGTCCTGCACATCGGCCTCGCGGAACACATCAATCTCGTATCCAGTAAGCTGGCCTGCCAGCTTAATGTTGAAACCACCCTTACCAATGGCTAATGATACCTCTTCGGGCTGAAGGAAAACCTCGGCACGTTTGTTCTTCTCGTCAATTCGAATGGAATTGATTTTGGCAGGGCTAAGCGCTCTGGTGATGTATAGCTGAATATTGTTGGTGAAGTTTATCACGTCGATATTCTCGTTGCGAAGTTCACGCACGATGCCGTGAATTCGGCTACCCTTCATTCCCACGCAGGCACCAACAGGATCTACCCTTTCGTCGTAGGATTCAACAGCCACTTTGGCTCGATCGCCAGGGATGCGAACAATCTTTTTGATGGTAATAAGCCCATCGAAGATTTCGGGCACCTCCAGCTCGAAAAGACGCTCAAGGAATACGGGAGATGTACGTGACAATACAATGATTGGCGAATTGTTTCGCATCTCAACGCGCACAACAACCGCCCTGATGGTGTCGCCCTTACGGAAAAAATCGGATGGTATTTGCTCGGTTTTGGGCATAATTAACTCGTTGCTCTCGTCGTCGAGCACAAGTATTTCCTTTTTCCATACCTGATATACCTCACCGGTGATAATCTCACCGATTCTATCTTTATACTTGGAGTACAGGTTATTCTTTTCGAGTTCGAGAATACGGGCTGTAAGATTTTGCCTTAGGGCAAGAATGGCGCGGCGGCCAAAATCGGCTAGCTTCACCTCGTCAGTCACCTCTTCACCAACCTCATAGTCCTCCTCAATCTTTTTGGCTTCGGTAAGGGCAATCTGCCTATTTGGGTCTTCAACTTCACCATCCTCAACCACTTCGCGGTTTCTCCAAATCTCGAAGTCACCCTTATCGATATTGATAATGATGTCGTAGTTGTCGTCGGAGCCATACATCTTAATGATCATATTGCGGAACACATCCTCCAGCACGCTCATCATAGTGGGCCGGTCGATGCTTTTAAGCTCCTTAAACTCTGCAAAGGTGTCGGTTAAATTAATAGTACTCATTTGCTTATTAGTATTTAAAATATCTTAACGAAACGAAATCACTACAATGGCACTTTTCACATCGGTGTAGGGAATCTCGAACTGATCAATCACTTTCTCCTTGCGCTTTTTCCCCTCCGGTTTCACCATGCTCTCAACCTCTAAAACAAATGCCTCTTGGTTGGCGCTGAGGAGTAAACCTTTGATTTTTTGACCATCGGCTTTTACTACCTCTAGGCTTCGGCCCACATTTTTTTTGTATTGCCTAGGTAGCTTGAGCGATTCGGACAAGCCAGCCGATGCCACCTCCAGCTCAAAATCTTCCTCTTCCCTATCGAAACTCTGCTCAATAGCCCGGCTAACCTTTACGCACCTATCGATGGTAATTCCGTTGTCGCCATCTAGCAGCACCATTATCTTATTACTAG